>JAADFY010000217.1 GCA_013152625.1 Alphaproteobacteria bacterium | reverse complement strand
TAACGGTCATTTGGTGTTCGGCCAGCAGGGCGGCCGCCCGGGTGATGCCGCACTCGGCCAGTTTATCGCGCCAGACGGCAATGGCGTGCACGCCGGCCCCCGCGTAGCCGCGGATTGCTTCGGGCAAGCTCCATTGCGCGCGGGTGGTGGCCTGATTGATGGATAATCTGGAAATATCGGGCATTGTCTAACCGGTCATGCCATGCAGGGCGAGCACCGTTTTCATCCGCGAAACCGCCCTGACCGGGTCGGTGAGCAGGTTGGCCTTGTCGGCCAGCACGAACAATTGGGCAAAATGGGTGATGGAACGGGCGCTTTGCTGGCCGCCAACCATGGTGAAATGGTTTTGATGGTCATTAAGATAGGCCATGAACACGATCCCGGTTTTGTAATACCGGGTGGGCGCACAGAATATGTGCCGCGACAAGGCCACGGTGGGGGCTAAAATGTCGTGAAAACGGCGGGTGTCTTTTTCGGCCAGGGCACTCAAAGCTGCACTGGCGGCGGGCGCAATGGCGTCAAATATTCCCAGAAGGGCATCGCTATGGCCCATCTCATCGCCTTCGATCATTTCGGCGTAGTCGAAGTCGTCGCCGGTATACATGCGCACCCCCTCGGGCAAGCGCCGGCGCATGACGATTTCCTTTGATTTATCAAGCAGCGATATTTTGATACCGTCGATTTTTGCCGCGTTGGTCCCAATAATGCCCAGGCAAACCTCCATGGCCGCCATATGATCTGCCCGGCCCCAATAGCGGGCAAGGGCGGGATCGAACATATCGCCCAGCCAATGCAGGATCACAGGCTGGCGTACATCGCGCAAAATCCGGTCATAGACCCTGACATAATCATCCGGTGAGGTGGCCGCCGCCGCCAGGGCCCGGCTGGCCATAAGAATAATCCGGCCCCCGGCTTTTTCAATCGCCGCGCATTGCTCGCAATAGGCGGCAATGACATCATCGATACTGACGCCGGGGCCCGGTTCAAGCTGATCGGTGCCGGCGCCGCTGGCGATGACCGCGCCGGGCAAATCGCGGACCGCGTCAAGGGAGCGTTCAATCAGCTCAAGGGACCGCGGCCAGCTTAACCCCATGCCGCGCTGGGCGGTATCCATGGCCTCGGCCACCCCGAACCCCAGATCGATCAGGTGGCGCCGATAGGCCAGGGTTGCATCCCAGTCAATGGCGGGGGTGTCCCACGGGTCAGTCATTGCCCCGGGGTCGGCCACCACATGGGCGGCTGCCAAAGCGATCCGGTTGAACGCTCCGGTGGCCTTGGCGGGAAAGGGACTTGTCGAGCCAACCAGATACTTTTCGGTGCCGCCGTCTTTGCCGGGCAGGGTGATCGCGGTCATGTGCCGGCCTCCAGTGGGGGCACATCCAGCCAACGCCTCTCGCGCCAGCTTTTTAACCCCAGTTCTGCAAGCTGGACCCCTTTGGCGCCCTCAAACAGGCCCCATTGAAAATTGCCACCATCGTAGAGGTGGCGAATGAACAGCTCCCACTGGGTCTTGAATGCGTTCTCAAATACATCATTGTCGGGCACTTTTTGCCAGTCGCCATAAAAATCCATGGGCTGTTCCAGGTCCGGGTTCCATACCGGCTTCGGGGTAGTGTTGCGGTGCTGAACAAGACATTCGCGCAATCCGGCTACCGCCGATCCGTGGGTGCCGTCCACCTGCAGGGTGAACAGATCGTCCCGGCGCACCCGGGTACACCAGGAAGAATTCATGTGGGCAACAATACCGCCGTCAATCTCGAAAGTGGCATAGGCGGCATCGTCGGCGGTGGCGGGGTAGGGGGCGCCGGCCTCATCCACCCGCTGGTCTATATGGGTGGCGCCCAGGCAGGTAATGGCGGTCACGGGGCCGAACAGATTGTCGAGCACATAACGCCAGTGGCACAGCATATCGAGGATTATCCCGCCGCCGTCTTCGGCCCGGTAATTCCACGAAGGGCGCTGGGCCGCCTGCCAGTCCCCTTCAAAAACCCAATATCCGAATTCGCCGCGCACCGACAGGATTTTGCCAAAGAACCCTGATTCTACAAGCCGCTTGAGGCGCAGCATGCCCGGTAACCATAATTTGTCCTGCACGACCCCATGGCGCACGCCGGCAGCTTTTGCCCGGCGATAAAGGGCCATGGCTGATTCCAGGGAGACCGATACCGGTTTTTCGCAATAGATATCCTTGCCGGCGTCGATGGCCTTTGCGATCAGTTCGGCCCGTTTTTGCGTGGTTGCAGAGTCAAAAAACAACGTGTCCTTCTTGTCGGCCAATGCTGCGTCCAGATCGGTTGTCCAGCGCAGATCACCGTGGGAACGGGCAAGTTCGGCCAGCCGGTCGGCATTGCGGCCCACCAGAACAGGGTCGGGCATGACCCGCGTAACCCCGTCGGCCAAAAGCACGCCGCCCTGTTGCCGAATGGCCTTGATCGACCGGATAAGATGCTGATTGGTGCCCATGCGGCCTGTCGCGCCGTTCATGATGAGTCCCAGGCGTTTTGTGCTCATAATTTTTCTCCCACCCCGGTGCGGGTTTATCTGGAACACAGGACACCCAATGCCGGGGCAAGCAACCCGGCGGCGGATGAACGGTAACTGTTTAGATACTTATAACAGGCGCCCGCGCCTGATCAAGGACATTGCGAAGCATGGAAGGTGTGCCAAGCGCGGCATGGAAGGTGTGCCAAGCGCGGCATGGAAGATGAACTACGCGCGGAGCGTGGCCTGGCTGGCGCCGGGGCGCAAAAAGTCCAGAATAACATCCACCACATGGGCCCGGCGGTGGGCAAGTTGATCCGGCGCCAGAAGATCCCGGTCAAAAATGGCGGAAAGCGTGTGCACATTTGACAGGTAGAAATAGCTGATGGCGGCAATGGTGATATAGAGTTGCACCGGATCCACGCCGGCGCGAAACTCCCCCGACTTTTCCCCGCGGGCCAAAAGATCATCAATCATGCCCACCAGCGGGGAGTGCATTTCGCGAATACGCGCGGACTGGCGAACATGGGCGGCCTTGTGCAGGTTTTCGTCGTTCAGCAGGGAAATAAAAGCGGGGTTGTCGATGAAGTGCTGCCAGGAAAAGGCGACCAGCTTTTCCATGGCTTGCCGGGGGTTCAGCCCGTCCAGGCTCAATGTCTTTTCGGCTTGGCGAATTCGGCCATAGACCCGCTCGAGAACCGCGAGATAAAGCGCGTCCTTGTTGCCGAAATAGTGATACAGCATACGTTTGTTTATGCCGGCACGGCGGGCGATTTCGTCCACCCGGGCGCCCCCTAGCCCCTTTTCGGAGAACTCCAGGGTTGCCGCGCCAAGAACCAGTTCCCTGGAGCGGTGCGGGTCGCGGGTAACAGCCGGGCCGGCGTCTCGCCGTGGGCCTGATTTACGATTCTGGCTCACCATTGTGCAGTCTTCATTCTGGATGCCGATTCCAATACCATTGTTTGTAACACAGGCTCATGACAAGGGTGGAATCTTGGCAAGGGTGGAACCGGCACCCTTTTTTGCTATTGGGGGTGGTGGTTTTATAGTTCGGCGTCAATAAAGAAACCGGCGAGCAGAACGGGAACTTAGGGTCCAGACCCATAAACGGAGATGAAATGGTATGAGCCAATTTGTTCACATAACAGGCGCAAGAACGAAGGAAACCAAATGGTTTTCAAGTTCTTGGAACGCATTAGGTGGGCAAATTGGCCATAGTCGCAAAGCGTTTTCAAACAAAGTGGGCACCGGT
>JAADFY010000216.1:2810-3463 GCA_013152625.1 Alphaproteobacteria bacterium | reverse complement strand
TCAGCGTTGGACCTGCCTATATAGGCCCGTGTCCACCGGGGTTTCGTTCCCGGACGGGCAAAAACAATGAAAGCCGGGTTGCTATTGCCGGTTTTGCATTTGGTGGCATGGGGTGGAGCAGTACCCCGTCCGACCGCTGGCCTTAATGGCCAAGGACGGATAAATATAGAAGAACCGGGCTGCTATTGTCGGTTTTGCATTTGGTGGCGCGGGGCGGAGCAGTCCGGTAGCTCGTCAGGCTCATAACCTGAAGGTCGCAGGTTCAAATCCTGCCCCCGCAACCAAAACACAAAAAAGGCCCGCCTTTGTGGCGGGTTTTTTGTGTTTTGCGGCCGGTTATGGATTTGAACCTTTGCAGGGGCCCGCGAGAAGGGCTTTGCCCGACGATGCGGGACTTAGGAGACAAATCCCGCCCCCGCAACCAAAACAAAAAAGACCCGCCTTTGTAGCGGGTTTTTGTGAGTTGTAGCCGGATACGGATTTGTACCTTTGCAGGCAATATCGTCCGTGACCGGGCCCGAACCATCCCGCGCAACGCAGTTTGCCGCAAGGTTTGACGTACATCGCACCCGCAACTAGTCTGTGCTCCGGTCAGTCAAAATTCAATGCCGGGCCATCTGGACTTGTGCGGCATTATTTAAAAGGGAGAAATT
>JAADFY010000216.1:0-2741 GCA_013152625.1 Alphaproteobacteria bacterium | reverse complement strand
ATGGCCCAGACCAAGGTGCCGTTTGCGCTGGACTGGAAGTTTGAAGGCCCCAGTGCCGCCTATTTTGCCGCCGTGGACAATGGCTATTTTGCCGACGAGGGCCTTTCGGTGGATATTTCCGCCGGCAGCGGCTCCCTCGATGCCATTCCAAAAGTGGCCACTGGGGCGTTTCCGTTCGGTTTTGCCGATATCAACAGCCTGATCAAGTTTCTCGACACCAACCCCGGCGCACCGGTGATTGCGGTGATGATGGTTTATGACAAGCCGCCGTTTGCGGTGATCGGTCGGGCCTCTCTGGGCGTCACCTCTCCGAAAGACCTTGAGGGTAAAATTCTGGGTGCGCCGCCCCCCGATGGTGCCTGGGCGCAGTTTCCCGCATTTGCCAATGCCGCCGGCGTGGACGCTTCAAAGATTACGGTCGAGCCAGTGGGTTTTCCCACCCGCGAACCGATGCTGGCGGAAGGCAAAGTCGATGCGATTACCGGCTTTTCATTTTCCAGCTACCTCAATCTGGTCCGGCTTGGCATTCCCGAGGACGATATCAGCGTTATTTTAATGGCTGATCACGGGCTTGAGCTTTATGGCAATGCCATTATCGTCAATACCGATTATGCTAGGGAAAACCCTGACATCGTAACCGGGTTCATCCGGGCGGTGGCCAAGGGCTGGAATGCCGTTATTGCCGATCCGGCGGCTGGGGCCGTCATGGTTCAAAAACGCAACCCGGCGGCGGATGTTGCGCTGGAACAGCGCCGGCTTCAGCTCTCGATCGATGCCAATGTGGTCACCGATTACACCATGGCCAACGGCATGGGCGGGATTGATGCCGACCGGATGGCCCGGGCCCTGGAACAGCTGGCAGAGAACTACGCGTTTGAAAACGCGGTGGATCCCAGCCTCTATTTTGATGCTTCTTTTCTGCCCACAGACGGCAGCTTGATGCTCAATTAAGTCCGCCAGGATGATCTGACCTGCAACGGGAGGGCCGTTTAACTGGCCCTCCCGCTTTTTGATCACCAGCAAATCCCCCGAAAGGAACGGCCGATGGGTGTGGAAAACCAGATCGAGATCAACGGCGTAACCCATGCCTATCAGACTGACGATGGTCCGCTACCGGTGCTGGAAGACCTGAATATCATGGTGCCGTTAAATTCGTTCGTGTCGGTTGTCGGGCCGAGCGGTTGCGGAAAATCAACCCTGACCCGGTTGATTGCCGGCCTGATGATGCCGGATGAAGGCGAGGTTCGGTTGCACGGCGAGGTGATCAAAGCACCAAAATCAACCGTTGGCATGGCCTTTCAGAACCCGGTTCTGCTCGAATGGCGATCCATTTTGCAAAACGTTCTGCTGCCGCTGGAAATTGTGCCCAACAAAATGTCGGCGAAGGAAAAAACCGCCCGGGCCATGACGTTGCTGTCCCTGGTGGGGCTGGAGGGGTTTGAGGACAAACGCCCCTCTGAACTCTCCGGCGGCATGCGGCAGCGGGCTTCTCTTTGCCGGGCCCTCGTGCACCGGCCCGAAGTTCTCATTCTCGACGAACCGTTCGGTGCGCTGGATGCTTTTACCCGGGAGGACCTGTGGCAGATCATGCACGCCCTGCGAAAAGAGGAGGCCTTTACAACTCTGATGATCACCCATGACCTCAGGGAATCGGTGTTCCTTGCCGATCAGGTGATTGTGTTGTCGGGCAGGCCCGCCACCGCCCAGCATATTCTGAACGTCAATCTGGGGCATGAACGAACGCTGGAGGATCTGTACACCGTTGAATCGGTGAATATGCTGGCCGAGCTGCGACACCAAATTCAAATCGCACAGGGACGCTCATCCGCAACCGAGGCGGCAGCCTGATGGAACTGGCTCGTAAAATCGGCATACCGCTGGCGGCGATTATTGTCTTTTTCGTATTCTGGGAGTGGGTGGTCTGGGTGAACCAGTGGCCGAACTATAAAATGGCCTCGCCTTCCGACCTGTGGCCGGCGTTCTGGAAGTTCCGCGGCCTGTTTTTAACCTATGGCTGGGACACGTTGTGGCGGACGGTGGCGGGTTTGCTGATCGCGGTATTTGTTGGCACCGGGTTTGGCATGATCATGGGGTTCTCCAAGCTCATGCGCGAAGCGCTTTACCCGCTGCTGGTGGGTTTTAACGCTATCCCCAAGGCCACCCTGGTGCCGGTGATTGCCCTTATGTTCGTGGGCGCGGACAATATGAACACCGTGCTGATGGCCTTCCTGATTTCGTTTTTTCCCATTGCGGTTTCGGTATCCATCGGCCTGTCGACGCTGGAGCCGGAATATCGCGATATCCTGCGATCCCTGGGGGCAAGCCGGTTTGTGGTTTTTACGAAGATCGCTCTGCCTAAAACCCTGCCGGAGTTTTTTGGCGCCCTTAAAGTTGCCGTCACCCTGGCGTTTATCGGCACCAATCTGGTGGAGATCATCGAGCCCCACGGCAAGGGGCTGGGCTTTTTGTTCGACAGCGGCAAGATCAGCGCCGATTATCCGCTGATGTTTGCGGTTCTGATCGCCTTGGCATTTTTGGGTATCGTGCTTTACTACATTGTTGTGGCACTGGAGCGGATTTTCGCCGGCTGGGCGGAAAGATCGGAAACCTGAGAAGCTGGTAGCGGGGGTTCTCTTGTTTTCGCTCACGGCTATTCCGCCTTCGGCGGGCCTCCGCGGGGGCGCCGCATAAGCGGCGCTCCGTCCTCGTTGTGGGCCGGGCATGTATAAACTGTGAGCGTA
>JAADFY010000215.1 GCA_013152625.1 Alphaproteobacteria bacterium | reverse complement strand
ACCACCGATTCAAGCATGTCTTCAATGGTGACCAGGCCATCGGTCCCCCCATATTCATCCACCACGATGGCCATGTGAATACGCGTCGCCTGCATGGACTGGAGCAGGTCGGGCACCGGCATGGAGGGCGGCACATAAAGTACCGAGCGCACCAGTTCGGTTTTGTTTATGGTGCTTCGCAGCAACGAGGAGCGCAAGCGCACCGGCAATTTGCCGGACGCCGGATCGGGCACTTCGTCGGCAAGATACCCCACAAGATCCTTGATGTGGATCATGCCCACGATCTGATCGAGATTGTCACGGAAAACAGGCAGTCGGGAATGTTCGGCCCGGCGGAACTGATTGACCAGATCGGCGATGCTATCCCCTGAATTGACCGATTCAATATCGGCCCGGGGCACCATGACATCGCCAACCCGGACATTGGCCAGATTGAGCACATTTTCCAAAAGCATGCGCTCGCCATCGGAAAACCCGTTGGTGTTCGGGTCTCGAAGCGCCTTGCGCAACACCTCGCGCAGGGGCGCGGGTCTGGGATTGATCAGACCGGCAAGCCGGCGCCACACGGACCGACGGGATTTTTTATCCCCCGGAGTGCTGGCGATCTTTTTTTGACGGTCGCCCGATGGGCGATGCGGCCGTATCGCCGCCACGCCAGGCTGGTCGGTATCGTTCATTTTCATGCGGCAGGCGCCCGGGTTCTGATTGCCCAAAAGTTCATTCAACTTCGTGCGCTGTGCCGGCGGGCTCCTTCACGTTGTCGGCGAATATTGCTCGGTATGAGTATCGGCATAAGGATTGGGTATGGCTAGCCCGGACAGAATGTCAATTTCAAGGCGCTCCATTTGATCAGCCTCCACCGCTTCTTGATGATCATAACCTGCCAGATGCAAAAATCCATGCACAAGCATGTGGGAAAAATGATCGTCAAAGGTTTTCTCCTGTGCCGCAGCCTCGCGCTTCAGGGTCTCCAGAGCCAGGGAAATATCTCCCTTCAGGCCACCAGAGCGTTTCCAGGATAAGTGGTCCCGGTTATCCGGTTCGGAAACGCGACCAGGTAAAGACAAAGAGCGTTTCCAGGATAAGTGGTCCCGGTTATCCGGTTCGGAAACGCGACCAGACAAGGAATTAGAGCCCTGTTTTGATTCCATCAAATCAGGATATGCTCTAGCGAATGGCTGGCCCGGTGAACCCGGCGTGTCGCCATCGGGGAAACTGAGCACATTGGTGGGTGTGTTTTTGCCTCGCCAGAGCCGGTTAAGCTCTTTTTGCCGCTTATCGCCGGTCAGCAGTACCGAAACCTCAACGGGACCGGAGGCGGGACACGGCAGGCCGGCATGGGCGGCGCTCAGGGCACGCTGGACCCGCCAGCCCGCGTCGTCGGGCCAGCCGGGCACGTCAACACACAACTCAACGCTAACCCTCGCCGTCATAGGCCCGAACGATACGCGCCACCAGTTCATGGCGCACCACATCACGATGGGAAAACCGGGTAAAGTGAATGCCGTTGACCGCCGAAAGCAGGTCAAGCACCTCCACCAGACCCGATTTCTGGCCCGGGGGCAAATCCACCTGACTGGGATCGCCGGTTATGATCATTTTCGAGCCTTCTCCAAGGCGGGTAAGGAACATTTTCATCTGCATGGAGGTGGTGTTTTGCGCTTCATCAAGAATTATTGCCGCGTTGGCCAGGGTGCGCCCGCGCATGAACGCCAGGGGCGCAACTTCAATGGCGCCCGAAACGATGCAGCGCTCGATATGTTCCGGCTGCATCATGTCATGCAGGGCATCGTAAAGGGGTCGCAGATAGGGATCCACCTTGTCTTTCATATCGCCGGGCAAAAACCCCAGCCGTTCTCCCGCCTCAACGGCGGGGCGCGATAAAATGATGCGGTTGACCTCGCCCCGTTCGAGCAGGGCGGCCGCATAAGCCACCGCAAGATAGGTTTTGCCGGTGCCTGCGGGACCGGTGCCAAAAATCATTTCTGTGCGCGACATGGCCCGGATATAGCCATCCTGTGCCGGCGAGCGGGCGACAATGGTTGCCTTGCGGGTGGCAATCTGGGCCATGCGGATACGGTCACGGTTCTCCAGTGTGGGCAACAGGAGCTGACTGTCCTCGCTCACGATCATGCGAATGGCGCCATCCACATCGCCGATAACCAGATCGTGCCCCTGCTCGAGCATGTCATAAAGGGTAATCAACACCCGCCGGCCCTGATCGATTGCCGAAGACGGGCCGCGCAGGCTCACATGGTTGCCCCGGGGAATAGCTTCGAGCCCCAGTTTTTGTTCGATCAGAGCCAGATTCTGGTCGTACTCCCCATAAAGGGCACAAACCAGCCGGTTGTCCTCAAAGGCAAGTTCAATGTGCTCAGCCTGATTTGGCTGGGACACGGCGGTACGGTTCTTGGTCAATCACGGTCCCTTTTTGCGATGGAAATGGCCCGATACAGGTTCCCCATTATCATCTCCGGGCCCCCTGCGGGACAACGATTTGGCCGCACAGTGAATTTTGCCCATTCATGGTAAGGGCGACGGGTAAGATTTCCCCTCGGATATCTTCGCCGCCGGTCACAATGATGGTTTGATTGTACGGGGTGCGGCCAGACACTTTCCCCGCTATTTTTGTCGCGCGATCAAACAGAACCGGCAGCGTTTGGCCATGGCATGCGCGATTGAAATCGGCCCGGCCCTTGCCAATTACCGCCTGCAGTTCAGCCAGGCGATCGGCCTTGAGCGTTTCGTCAATCTGCCCGGCCAGTTCTGCTCCCGGGGTGCCCGGACGGGGGGAATATTTGAACGAGTAGGCCGAGGCATAGCCAATTTGTGAAACCAGAGAAATCGTCTGGGCAAAATCACGGTCGGTTTCGCCGGGAAACCCGACGATGAAATCACCCGACAGGGCAATATCGGGCCGGGCATCGCGGATACGCCCAATGAGCGCGAGGTAAAAATCCCGTGTATGGCGCCGGTTCATGGCTTTTAGCACCCTGTCGGACCCCGACTGCACCGGCAGGTGCAAATAGGGCATGAGCTGTTCGATATCCCGATGGGCGCCGATCAGCGCGTCGTCCATATCACGCGGATGGGATGTGGTGTAGCGCAGCCGCGCTAACCCATCGATTTGAGCCAGTTGGCCGAGCAGTTCGGCCAGCGTGGCCGGGGCGCCGCCGGCGTTTTGTCCGTGATAGGCGTTGACATTCTGGCCCAGCAAGGTGATTTCGCGCACCCCTGCGGTAACCAGCCGGCGCGCTTCGGCGACAATTTTTTCCACCGGGCGCGAGCTTTCCGCGCCTCTGGTATAGGGAACGACACAAAACGAGCAGAACTTGTCGCACCCTTCCTGCACGGTAACAAACGCGCTCACCCCCCGGGCGCGAATGGTTTTGGCGGACGGTGCGGGCAAAAAGTTGAATTTGTCCTCGGCGGGAAAATCGGTGGCGACCACGGGTTCGCCGGCGGCCCGGGCCACCAGTTCAGGCAAACGATGGAACGACTGGGGCCCGACCACGAGATCGACAGCGGGGGCCCGGGCAATGATTTCCTCGCCTTCGGCCTGGGCGACACAGCCGGCAACCCCGATCAGGGTCTTCTGGCCCTTTTCGGCCCGGCGCCGGCGAATACCGGCCAGCCGCCCGATTTCGGAGTAAACCTTTTGTGCCGCTTTTTCGCGAATGTGGCAGGTGTTCAAAATGATCAGATCGGCATCTTCGGGGCTGTCGGCGGCGCCAAATCCGGCTCCGGCCAGGGCGTCGCCCATGCGTTCGCTGTCATAGACATTCATCTGACAGCCATAGGTTTTGACGAAATATGTGCGGGTCGGTCCGGTGCTCATGGGTGAGGTGATACCACCAATAACGCGGTGCGGTGCAAGTTTTTGTGCCCCAGGTTGGTCCGATCAGCCGTTGTAGGCGGGGGGTAATTTTGTGCCCCGGTTAATGGCGACCAGCATGGCCCTCACCTTGTGTTCGGCCAGTTTGGTCACAGCTTTTCGATTTGTTTGTGGCGTTACAATGATCGGTTCGCCAAACATGATCGTCACCGATTTGGTGCCCGAGTTCAAAATATCGAAAAAATTGTCGCCAACACCCATATTGCCCACCCAGGCAATCAGCGAGCGTTCCGTCCGTCCGATGGGCATGCCCTGCAGGTGGGTATAGGCAATGGTCATCGGCTGGACGGCCATTTCCCCCGCCCCCGACTGGATCATCGCCGGCTGAATGGCCCCCACCAGGGCCGAGCGGAACGGCAGAATATGCGTGCCCAGGTCGGAGGTGCCCTCCGCGAACAGCAAAACCGCGTCGCCCCGGGCCAGATGGGCAGCCATGCGCTTGCCGGTCGGGCCGGTATCGATCTTGCGGGTTCTGTCCACCAGAATGGTTTTCTGCAGTGCCGCCATGAAGGCCACAAACCTCCATTGGGTAATGTCTGATTTGGCCACAAACGCCACCGGGGCAGCAGCACCTATGGCCGGAATATCAAGCCAGGAGACATGATTGGACAACACCAGAGTCGGCAACCGGTCATAGGGCTTGCCGATGATGGTGATCCGCAGCCCCAGAAACTGGGCCAATAGCGTGTGAAACAGGCGCGGCAATACCTGCCAGAACGGCAACCTGAGGCCCACGATCACCATTTGAATGGGAATGGCGATCACGGTGAACGGCACGAGCACAAAAACCAGAAAAAGGGTCTTGGCGATCATTTTGTGTTCTTGGCGTCCAGGGGAACCGCGTAAAGCTCAAGCCGGTGATCCACCAGCCGATAGCCCAGCTTCCGGGCGATCTCTTCCTGTATGGCTTCAATTTCGGTATTGCGAAACTCGATCACGCGCCCGGTGCGCACATCAATTAGATGATCGTGGTGCCGGGTGGGGGAGGGTTCAAACCGGGCCCGGCCATCCTTGAAATCATGCCGGGCAATCAGCCCTGCTTCCTCAAACAGATTAACGGTGCGGTAAACCGTGGAGATGGAAATATTCTCGTCAATGGCCACCGCCCGCCGGTACAATTCCTCCACATCTGGATGATCAATGGCCCCCTCGAGCACTTGGGCGATGATCCGGCGCTGGCCGGTCATGCGCATGCCCCGGGCGACACATTGTTGCTCCAGGCTGGATTGTTCCGTGCCGGGTTGATCAGGTTTGCGGCTGCCGGGGGCGCTGTCGGTCATGGGATTTTCCAAACTCGATTGCCGATCGACTGGCAAGCGGATTTAGCCCAGTTCAAGGCGCAAAACAAGGGCGGTGGCCCGTTGCCCGTCTGCCCCCGCATAATAGCCCGGCCGGGTGCCGACCCGGGAAAAGGCCAGGCTTTCATAAAGGGCCAGCGCTGATTTATTGTCACGATCCACCTCCAGCACCAGCCGTTTGGCCGGGGTAAAAGCCAGGTCGGCCAGCACCGCCTCCATCAAGGCCTTGCCAACCCCTTTTGACCGCCAGCGGCGGGCAACGGCAATGGATAAAAGCTCTGCCTCGTCACCGGTGTGCCGGGTCAGGGCCAGCCCGGCGAGTTGATGCCTGGGATTGCTCGCCACCAGGCAGGATACATTTTTGTCCTGCATGAATGTGGCAAACTCGTCCGCCGACCAGCCGCGAAAAAAGCTTGCCTTGTGCAGATCGGCAAGGGGCACCGCATCCGTCGGTCTTGCCGGTTCGATGTGAAGACCTTTGGGGGCCGGCCACACCCTCATTGTCGCACCAGCCGCGCGGCCAGTTGCGGCTTGGCATCAGGCCCACGAATGTAAAGGGGCGCCGGGGGGAACCGCGCAATATCGGCAACCGCGGCAAACTCGGCAAGCGCCGCCATATCGACAAACCGCCCACCGATGGCGATCGCCCCGCACAGGTCTGCCGCAACTTCGCCGCCAGTGCCTATAACCAGCTCTTCTGGACCGATTTCGTCTGTCAGGTGTCCGCGGGAGATAATCTGGATGTCGTTTGCAGGAATACCGGGGCTGGAAAATCTTTGCAGATAAAATTCGTCCCGCCTTGCATCCACCAGCACAAGAAATTCCTGTTTTTCCGGCCCCCCCAGGGACAGGGCAACCAGCGTGGGCACACCCAGAACCGGCACCTTCAGCGCCAGCCCCAGGGCTTTGACCACCGACAGGCCAACGCGCAGGCCGGTAAATGAACCCGGCCCTGTGGTGGTCGACAAACGACCGATATCGGAATAGGCCAGCCCCGCTTTGGCCAGAAGCGCTTCAATCTGGGAAACAATGATCTCGGCATGGCCGCGCTCAAGCTCTACGACCAGGGATGTAACGTGATCGGACCCGGCACTTTTAGATCCGGCACTTTTAGATCTGGCACTTTTGGAGCTGTCACTGATTGCGCACCCGCAGCGGGCATGGCCGGTATCGATGGCAAGGGTAATTGGGGGCGAATGTGGGCGCACAGGAAGCATGGGGCAGGCATAACCTGCCCGGCATTATCCGTCGAGCCGGTTGGCGTTGTGGATTAGGTCACGGACCCATAAGCGGAGATGAAATGGCGTGTGACCTAAAGCTGCTGGACGTGTTCGACACCGGGCACAAAGTGGCGCAGCAGGTTTTCGATCCCGTGCTTTAAGGTGGCGGTGGAAGACGGACATCCCGCGCAGGCCCCTTGCATGCGCAAATACACCGTGCCGGAGCGAAACCCGCGAAAGGTGATATCGCCGCCATCCATGGCCACCGCCGGGCGTACCCGGGTGTCGAGCAGTTCCTTGATAACCTCGACCATGGCGGCGTCGGATTCATCGAAAAATTCTTCCGAAGTTTCTGGCTCCACCTCCGCGTCGCCGGCAAGTACGGGCTGACCGGACAGGAAATGCTCCATGATCGCGCCCAGAACCTGGGGTTTGATGTGGGCCCAGTCCGCCTCTGATTTGGTCACAGCGACAAAATCGGAGCCCAGAAAGACCCCCTTTACGCCATCGATCTGAAACAGAGCGGCGGCCAGCGGTGAACCGGAGGCCAGGTCGGGGTCGGCGAAATCCCGTGGCGTGCCGGGCAAAACATCCCGGCCGGGCAAAAATTTCAGCGTGGCCGGATTGGGCGTGGCTTCGGTCTGGATGAACATTTTGTTTCGCTCTTTGGTGAACTGGTGGCACCGTCTGGCGCCGCCGGGGCCGACAAATCGACCGCGCACACCTTAGAACGGTTCAAAACTAGCATATACCCTTGGGCGCCATTTGCAAGACCGGATCGCCGCTAGAGCGTTTCCAGGAGTGAGATCGACAACTGAACGATCCGGTGGATCGTTCAGCGTTCGAACGGACCCGGTTATCCGGTTCGGAAACGCGACCAAGTAAAGACCCAAGCGTGTCACCGATAAGTGGGCACCGGTTATCGGAGAAATGACACGCGTCAACAAAGAACCTAGAGCCCTGTTTTGACTTCATCAAAACAGGGCTCTAGCTTAATGCCTCGATCTGCTCGTTGGACAGTTTGCCCGGTACGATCACCACCGGAATGGGGAACGCATCGGCCCCCCGTTCGGCAATCGAGGTCACCAGTGGTCCCGGGCCCTCGCTCGATGTACCGGCCGCCAGCACTAAAATGACGATTTCGCTGTCCTCGGCGATCAAGGCCTCGATCTGGTCGGCCTGCTTGCCTTCCCGAACCACCCGCACCACGGGGATTTTGCCACAGTCCGAAGTTAACGCCTCATAGCGCTCGAACAGTTTGTCGGCGGCCTCCATGGCTTCGGCCCGCATGATATCCTCGACCCCGATCCAGTGCTGGAACTGGCCGGGCTCGATGACCACCAGCAAGGCGATGGTATCGCCGGTGCGCCGGGCCCGGTAGGCGGCAAAGGTTACCGCCTTGGCGCACTCTTCGGTGTCGTCGAGAACGACCAGCCACTTGCGTGTGCTGCCCGCCTTTTCGGTGCTTTGATTGCCGCTTGCCGCATTGTTCATGGGGCCCATGCTGCCACTGGCGGACGGTTTTGCCAAGCGCGGGCCTCGTGTGGCAGGTGTCCAGGCGTCGCAGCAAGGATAAATCCCCGGCTGGTGAACCGCAGGTTCAGGTCAAAAAACCCATGATCTGCCGGACATCGGCCAGAACCGGGGCGGCAATCCGGCGGGCTTTTTCAGCCCCCGATTCAAGCACGCGATCGATTTCGGCCGGGTCGGCCATCAGACGGCGCATTTCAGTGGCGATGGGCGATAATTCGGCCACGGTCAACTCGGCCAGGGCCGGCTTGAACACTCCAAACCCCTTGCCGGCAAACTCGCCTAAAACCTCGTCCGGGCTTTTATCGGCGAGGGAAGCATAAATTTGCACAAGGTTTCGCGCCCCGGGCCGTTCGCTCAGCTCGGCGAAGGTTTCGGGCAATGGGTCCGGGTCGGTACGCGCCTTTTTGATTTTGGTGGCGATCCTGTCCGCAGAATCCATCATTGAAATCTGACCCATTTCCGAGGCGTCGGATTTCGACATTTTTTTCGTGCCATCGCGCAACGACATGATGCGCATGGCCGGCCCTGAAATAAGCGGTTCGGTCAGCGGAAAATACCCGTCCTCTCCCAGCCCCAGGCTTTTGATCCGATCGGCAAAATCATGGTTGAATTTTGCCGCGATGTCCCGGGTGAGTTCCAGATGCTGTTTCTGATCGTCCCCCACGGGCACATGGGTGGCGCGATAGGCTAAAATGTCGGCGGCCATCAGGCACGGATAGGCGTAAAGGCCCACGGACATGGCCTCGGCATTTTTTCCCGCCTTGTCCTTGAACTGGGTCATCCGGTTCAACCAGCCCATCCGGGCCACACAATTGAAAATCCAGGCCAGTTCCGTGTGCTCGCGAACCCGGGACTGGTTAAAAATAATGTGGGCGTTCGAATCAATGCCGGCGGCAAGGTAGGCGGCAGCCACCTCCCGGGTGGCGTTGGCCAGTTCGGTGGGGTCCTGCCAGACGGTAACCGCATGTAAATCGACCACGCAATAAATGCAGTCATGGCTTTTTTGCAAGGGCACAAAGCGGCGAATGGCGCCCAGATAATTGCCAAGATGCAAATCGCCGGAGGGTTGGATGCCGGAAAATACGCGGGGGGTAAATGTCATGTTTCGCTCGAAAAGTTTCCCATTGATGTTGCCCGTCGCCACCAAATGACAAAGCGACGGCCCGGGGGCTTATGCACCGGGGGGCCCGGTCAATGCAAACGGCGCACGAACCTTGTGAGCACACCAAGCGGCAGCGCGCCGGTTATATGCAGGGCCAAAAAGTAGATTATGCCCCCCCCGGTCACCAGGCCCGCCAGGGTGGCAAATCCGACCAGAGTACCCATTCCGCCCGCCAGCTGATCCATAAACCAGTCCGCCGGAATGATCAGGGCCACGGCCATGGCCATGGCTGCCACCCCGATCCAGGCATAGCGCAGCAACTGGTCGGAATCGATCCAGTACTGGCGGCGCCGGATCAGGGTGGTAAGCAGCATGGCGGCATTGACCCAGGCGGCAATGGAGGTCGCGATGGCGATCCCGACAAACGACAGGGTGGGAAACAGCGCCAGGGAAAGGCTGATATTGATTGCCACGGACAGGGCGGCAAACCAGGTGGGCGTGGCCGTGTCCTCCCGGGCGAAAAACCCCGGCTGAAACACTTTTATGGCCACAAAAGCGGGCAGTCCGGCGGAAAACGCCACCAGCGCCGATGCGGTGCTGGCGGTGGCGGTGGCATCAAACGCACCCCGCTGAAACAGAACGGTAATGATCGGGGTCGCCGCAACCATGAGGGCTATGGCGGCCGGCAGGGTGAAAATGAGGGCAAACAACAAGGCCTGATCCTGGGCTTTGCGGGCCTCGGGCGGGCGGTCGGCCTTAAGGTGAGCGGAAAGCTCGGGCAACAGGACGACGCCGATGGCAATGCCGATCATCCCTAAGGGCAACTGATACAACCGGTCGGCAAAATAAAGATACGAGATGGCGCTGTCGGCCCCCGAAGCGATAACGGTACCGATGAAAATATTGATCTGGGTTACACCGCCCGCCAGAATAGCCGGAACGGCCAAGGCCCAGAACCGGCGCACATCGGGGCCGAAAGCCGGCCAGCCGATGCGTGGCAAAAACCCCGCCCGGCGCGCCGCCCACATCACCAGAACCAATTGTGCCACCCCGCCGGCCAGCACCCCCCATGAGAGAATAATCCCGGTTTGCGCCCCGCCCTGTTCCACTGTCACCACCAGGACGCCCAACAGGCCAACGAGCACCACATTAAGCAGCACCGGCGCCATGGCGACGGCAAGAAACCGGCGCAAACCGTTCAGAATGCCGCCAATGGCAGCCATGAGCGACATGGCGGCGAGATAGGGAAAACAAATCCGGGTGAGCAAAACCGTAAGCTCGAATTTTGCCGGATCATCGACAAATCCCGGCACGAAAACAGCCACAACCTGCGCCATGAATATTTCGGCGACAAGGGTCAGGACAACCAGAAACCAGAACAGCCACGAGATGATCCGGGCGGAGAAATATTTTGCCTCGACCGGGCCGCCCCGCGCCAGGGCCCGTGAGAAAAGCGGCACAAACGCGGAGTTGAATGCGCCCTCGGCAAACAGGCGGCGAAACAGGTTGGGCAGGCGGAAGGCGGCGAAAAACGCATCGGCCACCGGTCCGGTGCCTAAAACGGCGGCCAGGGCAATATCGCGGACAAACCCCAGCACCCGGGATAAAAGCGTGGCGCCGCCCACGGTGGCGAAATTTCTGGCCATGGAGCGGCCATCGCCGGCGGCCTCAGTCATGAACGCCTGGCAGTCGGGTGGTTTTTCCGTGCTTTGACGGTTTTGTCCCGCCGGGTCTTTTCGCCCCAGTTCTTTTCGCCACGTGGTTTCGTTTTTCCGTCCCCCCGGCCCGTGTTTTGGGCGTTGCGGTCTTGGTTGCTGCGGTTTTGGGCGCTGCAGTCTTGGGCGCAATCTTGGGCGGATCAAGCACATCCATCAATGTGTGGCGAATCCGGCGCTGGCGCAGTTCGTCGACCACCTTCATGCCGGTCAGATCCGTGACATAAAACACATCCACCGCTTTTTCCCCGTAAGTGGCGATATGGGCCGAACCAATGGTCAAATTCAGATCGGACAGGGCGCAGGTGAGTTCATACAGCAGGCCCGTCCGGTCAAGCCCGGAGGCTTCGATCACCGTGAATTTTACCGACAGGGAATTGGAGATCTGCACCTCCGCGGCCACCGAAAATGGTTTGATGCGGCGATTGTGTCGGCTGTCGCGGCCGATTTTTTTCGGCAGATATTTTTCCCCGCGCAAAAGGGCGCGCACACTGGCAATAATCCGGTCGGCCCGCTGGCGTTCGTCATCGTCGTTGGCAAACGCCCGGCGGATGCGAAACGTATCCAGGGCATTGCCGTCCCGCATGGAAAAAATCTGGGCACCGATGATCGACGCATTGGCCAGGGTGCAGGCGCCGGCAATGATGGCGAGCAGGCGGGGATGATCGAGGGTAAAAAACGAAAGTTCGGTAACCGCCTCAAAAGTTTTTACTCGGCCAAAGGCGGCGAACCGCTCCCCTTCGGCTTCCGCTTTTTGGATCATGGCGGCATGGTCGAGCTGAAGCTCGGGCTCGGCGCGCAGCCAATAGGCGGTATAGTGGCGCCCCAGATAGGTTTTGCGATCCGCTTCGGGCCAGCCGGGCATTTGCGCGGCCAGGGCCTGTTGCGCCTCTTCGGCCCGCTCTTTCTGGCTCACCCGCGAGTGGCCGCCGGACAACAACGGCTCGGTGGCGAAATAAAGGGCGCGCAGCAACGTGCCTTTCCAGCCGTTCCACACCCCCGGTCCCACGGCGCGGATGTCACAGGCGGTCAAAATGAGCAACAGGTCGAGCCGGTTGGGGCTTTGCACCAGATCGGCAAACCTTCGGGTGGTCACCGGGTCCTGAATGTCCCGGGTCTGGGAAACCTCGCTCATTACCAGATGTACCTCGATCAGCCAGGCCACGGTTTCAGTTTCCGCAGAGCTTAGCCCGAATCGGGGGCACAGCCGCCGGGCAATACGCGCCCCGACGATGGAATGATCCTCCCGGCGCCCCTTGGCAATATCGTGTAAAAACAAAGCCACATACAACAATCGTTTGTCGGCCAGATGGGGCAGCAGTTCGTGGGTTAGCGGCAAGTCGTCGCGCAGGCCGCCCCGATCAATACTGGCCATGATGCCCACGGCGCGAATGAGGTGCTCGTCCACGGTGTAGTGGTGATACATGTTGAACTGCATCAGGGCGACGATCTTGCCGAATTCGGGAATAAACCGGCCCAGGACACCCGCTTCGTTCATCCGGCGCAAAATCCGTTCGGCAAATTCCACGCTGGTGAGAATTTCCAGAAAGTAACCGTTGGCCCGCCGGTCGGTGCGCACGGTTGCGTTAATGGCTTTCAACGACCGGGTGATGAGTTTTAAGGCGTCGGGGTGAAACCGCAGATCCAGACGCCCCGCCAGCCAGAATATCTTGATCAGATTAATCGGATCGGCGCCAAAAACCGCGTCATTGGCAACCGACAGGCGGCCGTGATTGACCATGAAATCAGGTTCCCCGGCTATTTTGCGGCGCCCCCGCAGCCGCTGTTTTATGCGCCCGATCAGATCGGCGTCCTTGGCATGGGCAAATTCAAGCGAAACGCAAAAAATGCGGGTCAGATCGCCCACATCCTTGGCGATGAGGAAATAGCGTTTCATCAGGCGTTCAACGCCCATCAGCCCGTGCCGGTCGCTAAAGCCGAGCCGGTCGGCCAGGTCGCGCTGGACTTCAAAGGTCAGGCGTTCCCCGGTGCTTTTTTCGGAAAAATGCATGTGGCAGCGCACCGCCCATAAAAAATCCTCGGCCCGCTGAAACAAGCGAAATTCGGTTTGGGAAAAGACGTTTTTCTTCACCAATTCAGCCCCGGTTTTGACCCGGTAGAAATATTTGGCGATCCAGAACAGGGTGTTCAGGTCCCGCAAACCCCCTTTTCCATCCTTGATGTCGGGTTCCACCACATATCGGGTGTCCCCGATCCGGGCATGACGGGCATCGCGCTCGGCCATTTTTGCGGCGATGAATTCCGGTCCGGTATGGGCAACGATGGATTTTTCAAATCGCGCCTGCAAGACATCGAACAGCTTTTGGTCGCCAGCCAGAAATCGCGCTTCAAGGGTGGCGGTCCGCACGGTCATATCGGTGCGGGCCATTTTCAGACAGTCGGTGATCGAGCGCACCGCGTGCCCCACTTTCTGGCCCAGATCCCACAACAGATATAAAACGAATTCGGCGACCTTTTCCGCCCATTCCGTTTGCCGGGAGGGTAAAATGAACAGCAAGTCGATGTCGGAACCCGGGGCCAGGGTGCCGCGACCATATCCGCCCACCGCGGCAATGGTCAGCCCCCCGCGGCGGCGCCCCGGTGGCGGCGGCAACACATGGGCGAGGGCGAACCGGAGTGCCGCTTTGACGATCTCGTCTTCCGCCGCGCAAAGATCCCGGGCGCAACGGGTGCCTTTACCCGTGGCCAGCAGATCGGCTTCCGCCTGGGCCCGGGCGGAACCCAGTGCAGCGCGGGCCCGGTCGAGCAGGATGGTCCGGGCCCGGTTCGAATTGGCCGGCGCGCCTTCGCTCTCAAGCGTAGCCAGTGTGTCGGTTACGATGGTTTCGGCCCGGGTGAGCACAAAAGTGCGCCGACGCCGGGAGGGATTGGTTTTCAATACGGGCACGCTCATGTGTCCTCACCCGGAGCGAGGGCCTTTAACTCGTAAACAAGATCAATGGCCTGACGCGGCGTAAGCTGGTCCGGTTCGATTGCGGCGAGCCTTTCAGCCAGCGGTCCCGCACCCGGTGCATCTTTTTTTTGTGGCCGGACAGCAAACAGCGGCAGGTCAGCGCCGGGGGACGGGTTGGATTGCGAATTTGCCTCAAGATGGTCCAGCACCTGCCGGGCCCGGGCCACCACATCTTCGGGCAGACCTGCAAGCCGGGCCACCTGAATGCCATAGGAGCTTTCCGCAGCGCCGGGGACGACTTCATGCAAAAAAATCACCTCGCCGGCATGTTCGCGCACCTTCAGTGTGTAATTGAAAACACTGGGCACGGTTTCCGCCAATGCGGTCATTTCGTGATAGTGGGTGGCAAACAGGCCCCGGCAGCCCACCCGCCGCGCCAGCGCCTCCACGCAGGCCCAGGCGATGGATAATCCGTCAAAAGTGGCCGTTCCGCGCCCGATTTCATCCAAAATGACCAACGACCGCCCGGTGGCGTGATTAAGAATGGCGGCGGTTTCGATCATTTCCACCATGAATGTGGAACGGCCTCCCGCAATATCATCGGCTGCCCCCACCCGGGAGAACACCGCATCCACGACACCGATATGCGCGCATTTGGCCGGCACGAAACTGCCCGCCTGAGCCAGAATGGCCATTAAGGCATTCTGACGCAAATAGGTCGATTTTCCGCCCATGTTCGGCCCTGTCAGCAGCCACAGGGCGCCGAAATCTTCGCCCTCGCCCGGCCCCAGTTGGCAGTCATTGGCAACAAACGGGCTCACCGCGCCCCTCAAAAGCGAGCGCTCCACAATGGGGTGACGGCCGGATTGGATGTCAAATTCGAGGGAAGCGTCCACGTCGGGCCGGCAATAATTGTCCTCGGCGGCCAGATGCCCAAGGGCGGCGGCGACATCGATTTCGGCCAATGCCGCGGCCACTGACTGCAGCAGGGGCGTGCTGGCCAGCACCTGTTGGCGCAGACCGGCAAACAGGTCCAGCTCCAGAGCAAGCGCCCGGGCGCTGGCCTGATTGATGGCGCTTTCCAGTTCACCCAGTTCCAGGGTGGTAAAGCGCATCGCATTGGCCAGACTCTGGCGGTGAATGAAGGTTTTCTGTTCCCCGTCGGCCAAAAGATTCTGGCCATGGGTCGAGTTTAGCTCGGCAAAATATCCCAGCACATTGTTGTGCTTGATTTTCAGGTTCCGCACGCCGGTAAGGTCCTGATAGCGGGCCTGCAGATCGGCAATGACACTTCGTGAGGTACTGGCCAGCTCGCGTTGTTCGTCCAGGGCGCGGTGGTGGCCGGCGCGAATAAATCCGCCCTCCCCGGTCAAAACGGGTGGATCGCTGACCAGAGCAGTACCGATCTGGCTGGCAAGTTCCCCCGGCGCGTCCGCCAGTTGCCTGCCCAGGGGTATCAGGGGAACCAGAGGCAATATAGGCCCGGTTTCGCTCTCGTCTTCGTTCAGCAAACTGGCCAATTCATGGGCGCCGGCAATGGCCGCCGCAATCGCTGCCAGATCCCTTGGGCCGCCCCGGTCGAGGGAAAGCCGGGCAAGAGACCGGGCCAGATCGGGCACGGTTTTCAAGATGGTGCGCACCCGCCGGGTCAGACCGGTATTGGCGAAAAAAACCGCCACCTTGTCCAGACGCCCGTTAATGGCATCCGGTTCACAAAGGGGGGCGCCAAGACGGGCACGTAACAGGCGCGAACCCGGCCCGGTTACGCACCGGTCGATGCAATCGA
>JAADFY010000214.1:11302-29474 GCA_013152625.1 Alphaproteobacteria bacterium | reverse complement strand
ACATCTCCTGCGCCAACGATCCCGGCCCCAAGAACCCGGCCCCAAGAACCCGGCCCCAAGAACAATGTTCACTTCCCGTTCATCCAGTCCGTTTGGTCAACAAATCCAGTTCTACGGTTTGGTCGGCCCACCCCGGGTTCCATATCCGGCATACTAACTCTTACCAATACCGCCCAACCGGAAACCACGTGCATCATTTTTTTTCGCCAGGTGCTGATTCTATTGATCGAGGTCAACATATACGCTGTCGGTTTCGACAATATTCCCCCCGCGCTTCCAAAGTGTGCGGTTTGATTCAAACAAAGCCGCATCCAACCGTTTAACGTGCCAGAACCTTAAAAACACAGCACCTTCTTGAAGGTGCACTTAGAGTTCAGCAGCGACACACAGGATCTTAAGACTTCAACGATCTTCGCGCGAAAAAGGACAGGTAAATGGAACTACAAAACAAGGCGACAAGCCTTTGGGGAAACTTTTTCAACGTCAAAATGGTTCAGATAAGAACCTTCCACATGACCTGGTTTGCCTTTTTCTCGTGCTTTTTTGCCTGGTTCGGTATCGCGCCGTTGATGATCATTGTTCGTGAGGAGCTAAGCCTCACCAAGGATCAGGTCGGCTGGGCGATCATCGGCTCGGTAGCCATGACTATTTTTGCCCGCTTCTTTATCGGCTGGGCCTGCGACCGGATCGGGCCGCGCCTGGCCTATACATGGCTCCTGATTCTTGGAGCGTTCCCCGTCGCTCTGATCGGACTTTCCAACAGCTTTGAGAGCTTTTTGATTTTTCGCCTGTTTATTGGCCTCATTGGTGCTTCCTTTGTCATCACCCAGTACCACACCTCGGTTATGTTCGCCCCCAACGTGGTTGGTCAGGCAAATGCAACCAGTGCCGGCTGGGGAAATCTCGGCGGCGGCGTTACCCAGTTCGTAATGCCGCTGGTGTTTTCCGCCTTCGTCATTGGCTTCGGTTTCACCGACGCGCAGGGGTGGCGCCTGTCCATGGTGGTGGTTGGTATTGTAATTTTTGTCACCGGCATCGCCTACTTTTTCGCAACCCAGGACGCCCCGGACGGAAATTTCAAGGATTTGCGCGCCAAGGGCATGATGCCCGCAAAGGAAAACGTCACCGGATTGTATTTCAAGGCAATGAAGGACTACCGCGTCTGGGTGCTGTTTTTGATCTACGGGGCGAGTTTTGGTATCGAACTTACGATCAACAATGTCGCGGCGCTCTACTTCTTCGACTATTTTGATCTTACCCTGGTTCAGGCGGGGCTTGTCGCTGCTTCTTTTGGCCTGATGAATATTTTTGCCCGCACACTCGGCGGCCTGTTTGGAGACAACTTCGGTGCCCTGTGGGGGCTCAAAGGGCGTTCCTTCTGGTTGTTTATTGTGCTGTTGGGCGAGGGCCTTGCCCTGATGCTCTTCAGCCAGATGGCGGTGCTGTTTCTGGCGATCCCGACATTGATCCTTTTTTCCCTGTTCACCCAGATGGCGGAAGGAGCAACCTACTCCGTTGTTCCATTCATCAACAAAAAGGCCCTGGGCGCGGTTGCCGGCATCGTCGGCGCTGGCGGCAACGCCGGAGCGGTGGCCGCAGGGTTCCTGTTCAAGGGAGCCATTGAATGGAACGATGTATTCCTGATCATCGGTATGGTGGTGGTTGTGGCCTCCTTCCTTTCTTTCCTCATCCGTTTCACCCCCGAACAGGAGCGTGAGGAAAAGATCGCGTTCGAGCAGGCAAATCTGGAAATTCTTAAGGCCAACGCCAACAAAGCCGCCGCCGCCCTGATCCGTTCCGAGCAAATCATAGCCGAGGCACGCCTGGCCAAGAACTGAGAAAAAACCGCAGACAGGCCGCCGCTGTGCGGCCCGCCCCAGAAACTCGCCAAAGGAGAAAACTGTGGGACAAGATCTAAGAAACTGGAACCCTGATGATCCCGAATTCTGGGAGAAAACGGGCAAATCCATCGCCACCCGGAACCTGTGGATTTCCATCCCCTCACTTTTGTGCGGATTTGCGGTCTGGCTCTATTGGGGCATCATTACGGTGCAAATGCTCAACCTCGGTTTTGCATTTGAAAAATCCGAGCTGTTCACCCTGGCCGCCATTGCCGGGTTGACCGGCGCAACGCTGCGCATCCCCTCAACATTTTTCATTCGCATTGCGGGGGGGCGCAATACCATCGTCTTTACCACTGCGCTGTTGATGATCCCCGCCATTGGGGCCGGCATCGCCCTGCAAAATCCCGATACGCCTTTGTGGCAGTTCCAGGCCCTGGCGTTTCTTTCAGGCATCGGGGGGGGCAACTTTGCGTCTTCCATGTCCAACATTTCGTTCTTTTTTCCCAAAAAAGTTCAGGGCTATGCCCTGGGCATGAACGCAGGACTGGGCAATTTTGGTGTCACCACCATGCAGATTGTCATTCCGCTGGTCATGACCCTTGGTGCATTCGGCGGCGCCTCCATGACGCTGCAAAACACCTCCGGCACCCTGATCGGCAAAATCCCGGCCGGAACCGAGACGTTCATCCAGAATGCCGGATTTATCTGGCTGGTGGCTCTGGTTCCCCTGGCCATATTCGGCTGGTGGGGCCTCAACAACATTCGCGATGAGCACGTCTCACCCAACATTCCAAACCCGTTGGGTGCCTTTTCCATCATCACCTTCATGTTGTTGATCGGGTTTGCCACCGCCGCCTTCGGGCTGTGGCTGATGCTGCCGCCAAGTGTCGGCGGTTCGGGGTTTGACGTTTCCAAATGGCTCGTTTTGCCCATCGTCATTATTCTAACGGTTGTCGGCCTGAAGCTGATCCCCGGACAGGTGGGACAAAACCTCTCCCGGCAATATAAGATTTTCAACAACAAGCACACCTGGGCCATGACGGTCATCTACATCATGACCTTTGGATCCTTCATCGGCTACTCGGCGGCCCTGCCCTTAACCATCAAGGTCGTATTCGGATTTCAGCACATCATGGTGGATGGCGTCCTCACCCATGACGTCGCCAACCCCAACGGCCCCAGCGCTCTCATGTTTGCCTGGATGGGCCCGTTTATTGGCGCCCTTATCCGACCCTTCGGCGGCATGTGGGCCGACAGGATAGGGGGGGCCAAAGTCACCCAGATCATTTCCGTGGTCATGGTTGGTTCGGCTCTGGGTGTTGCCTGGTTTATCCAGCAGGCCTATTCATCGGAAACACCCGAACAGTATTTCATCCCTTTCATGGGGCTGTTTTTGCTGTTGTTTGCCGCAACCGGAATTGGCAATGGCTCCACCTTCAGAACCATCGCCATGGTGTTTAACAAGGAACAGGCCGGGCCTGTGCTGGGCTGGACATCCGCCGTTGCCGCCTATGGGGCATTCATCATCCCCAAAGTGTTCGGCGAACAGATGGGTCTGGGAACGCCCCAGTATGCGCTCTACGGTTTTGCGATTTTTTACACCCTCTGCATCGTCATCAACTGGTGGTTCTATTTGCGCAAAGACGCCTACGTGAAAAATCCCTGATAACGCCGCCCGCGACCATTCAGATAAACCAAAGGTAACAAAAAATGAGCCATCTGCTCGATCGGTTAAATTTCCTGGCCCGTAAAAATGTCGGCACCTTCGCAAATGGCCACGGCCTGACCACCAACGAGAACCGCGACTGGGAGGAGGCCTATCGCAAGCGCTGGCAGCACGATAAAATCGTGCGTTCCACCCACGGGGTAAACTGCACCGGGTCGTGCTCGTGGAAAATTTACGTCAAGGGCGGCATTGTCACCTGGGAAACCCAGCAGACCGACTACCCGCGCACGCGGCCGGATCTGCCCAACCATGAGCCACGCGGCTGTGCCCGCGGGGCTTCCTACTCCTGGTACATGTACTCCGCCAACCGGGTGAAATATCCCCTGATCCGCTCCCGGCTGGTCAAACTATGGCGGGAGGCCCGGGTCATGCGCACCCCGGTCGCCGCCTGGCAGTCCATCGTCGAGGACGAAAAAAAGCGGGCCTCATACACAAAAGTACGCGGTCATGGCGGTTTTGTCCGCGCCGGCTGGGACGAGGTCAACGAAATCATCGCCGCCGCCAACGCCTACACGGCCAAAACCTACGGCCCGGACCGGGTGATCGGCTTTTCGCCCATTCCTGCGATGTCCATGGTCTCCTATGCCGCCGGCTCGCGCTATTTGTCGCTTATGGGCGGCGTTTGCATGTCATTTTATGACTGGTATTGCGACCTGCCCCCCGCCTCGCCCATGACCTGGGGCGAGCAGACCGATGTGCCCGAAAGCGCCGACTGGTACAATGCCGGGTTTTTGATGCTGTGGGGTTCAAACGTCCCCCAGACCCGCACCCCCGACGCCCATTTTTACACCGAGGCCCGCTACAAGGGCGCCAAGTCGGTGGTGGTTTCACCCGATTATTCCGAGGCTGCAAAATTCGCCGATCTGTGGCTGCACCCCAAACAGGGCACCGACGCCGCCCTGGCCATGGCGCTCGGCCACGTCATCCTGCGCGAATTTCACCTCGACCGGCAGGCCGAATATTTTGCTGACTATTGCCGCAAATATTCCGACATGCCCATGCTGGTGCGCCTGGTGGAACAGGACGGCGCTTATGTGCCCGAACGCTTGCTGCGCGCTTCGGAAATCGCCGGGACCCTCGGCGAAAAAAACAATCCCGACTGGAAGACCCTGGCCATCGACGAAAAGACCAAGAAAATCATCGCCCCCCTCGGCTCGGTCGGCTATCGCTGGGGCGATAAAGGCAAGTGGAACCTGGAGGAAAAAGACGGCCGGGGCGATGATGTCTCCCTGCTCCTCAGCCTGATCGGCAAAAAAGATCACGATAAAATCGCCCAGGTCGCCTTTCCCTATTTCGGCAACCGCGAGCACGACCATTTCGAAGGCACCGACCACGAAAGCGTTCTGGAACGTTCGGTCCCGGCCAGAAAGGTCACCTTGAAAGATGGCGAGGCCCTGGTGGCCACCGTGTTTGACCTGTTTTGCGCCAACTATGGCCTCGATCGCGGGATCGGTTCCAAAAACGTTGCCAAAGAGTTCACCGAAAACGTCCCCTATACCCCCGCCTGGGCCGAAAAGATCACCGGCGTCCCCGCCGACCAGATCATCGCCGTCGCCCGGGAGTTCGCCAAAAATGCCGAGACCACCAAAGGCCGTTCCATGGTCATTCTCGGTGCCGGGTTAAACCACTGGTACCACATGGACATGAACTATCGCGGCATCATCAACATGCTGGTCATGTGCGGCTGCGTGGGCAAATCAGGCGGTGGCTGGTCCCATTATGTGGGCCAGGAAAAACTGCGCCCCCAGACCGGCTGGCAGCCTTTGGCCTTTGGCCTCGACTGGTCCCGGCCGCCCCGGCACATGAACTCCACATCGTTTTTCTATGCCCACACCGATCAGTGGCGCTATGAAACCCTTAAAGTCGATGAAATCTTGTCCCCCACCGCGCCAAAGGGCGAATGGGATGCCACCCTGATCGATTACAATATCCGCGCCGAGCGCATGGGGTGGCTGCCCTCGGCCCCCCAGTTGCAGACCAATCCTCTTGATATTGCCAAAGCAGCCAAAAAAGCGGGCAAGGAACCCAAAGACTATGTGGTCGAGGGTCTCAAATCCGGCGATCTGAAAATGAGCTGTTCCGATCCCGACAATCCGGTCAACTGGCCGCGCAACCTGTTCGTGTGGCGTTCGAACCTGCTCGGTTCCTCCGGCAAGGGGCACGAATATTTCCTAAAACACCTCCTGGGCACCACCCATGGCGTCATGGGCAAGGATCTGGGCGATGAAGGCCGCCAGCGCTCCAAAGAGGCCGAATGGCACGACGAGGCCCCGGAGGGAAAACTCGACCTGCTGGTCACCCTTGATTTTCGCATGTCCACCACCTGTGTCTATTCCGACATCGTTTTACCCACCGCCACCTGGTACGAGAAAAACGATCTCAACACCTCCGACATGCACCCCTTCATCCACCCCCTGTCCAGTGCTGCCGACCCGGCCTGGGAATCCCGCTCCGACTGGGACATTTTCAAGGGACTGGCCAAGACGTTTTCCGAGATTGCCCCCGAGGTGCTCGGGGTGGAACAGGACATCGTTCTGGTCCCCATCCTGCACGACACCCCCGGCGAAATCGCCCAGCCCTTTGACGTAAAAGACTGGAAATCGGGCGAAACCGACCCGGTGCCGGGTAAAACCATGCCCAATATCGCCGTGGTCGAACGCGACTATCCCAATCTCTACAAAAAATTTACCGCCCTGGGTCCCCTTCTGGACAAGCTGGGCAATGGCGGCAAAGGCATCGGATGGGACACCAAACCCGAAATCGCCGCGTTGGGTGAGCTTTCCGGTCTGGTGACCGAAGAAGGCGTTGCCAAAGGGCGGCCCAAAATCGAGACCGACATCGACGCCTCCGAAGTGGTGTTAATGCTCGCCCCTGAAACCAACGGCGAGGTCGCGGTCAAAGCCTGGCAGGCCCTGGAAAAGGCCACTGGCCGCAAGCATGCCCACCTTGCTTTGCCCAAAGAGGACGAAAAAATCCGCTTTCGCGATTTGGTCGCCCAGCCGCGCAAGATCATTTCGTCCCCCATCTGGTCCGGCATTGAAAGCGAGAAAGTGTGCTACAATGCCGGTTATACCAACGTGCACGAACTGATCCCCTGGCGCACCCTGACCGGCCGCCAGCAGCTCTATCAGGATCACTTGTGGATGCGTGCCTTTGGCGAGGCGTTCTGCCTCTACCGTCCCCCCATCGACACCAAATCCATCAATCCGGTCATTGAGGAAAAATCCAAAGGCCGCAAATCGGTGGTTCTCAATTTCATCACCCCCCACCAGAAATGGGGCATCCACTCCACCTATTCGGATAATCTGATGATGCTCACTCTCAATCGGGGCGGGCCGGTGGTCTGGCTGTCTGAAACGGATGCGAAAAAGGCCGGTATCGTCGATAACGACTGGGTTGAGGCCTATAATTCCAACGGGGCACTGGTCGCCCGGGCCGTGGTGTCCCAGCGCATGAAGGACGGCACGATTTTCATGTACCACGCCCAGGAAAAAATCGTGAATACCCCGGGCTCGGAGACCACCGGTCACCGGGGTGGCATTCATAATTCCGTCACCCGCGCCATAACCAAACCCACCCACATGATCGGCGGCTACGCCCAGCAGTCCTACGGTTTCAACTATTACGGCACCGTCGGGTCCAACCGCGACGAATTCGTAATCGTGCGGAAAATGGACAAGGTCGACTGGCTCGAACGCCCCTATTCACCCAAAATGGAGGCGGCCCAATGAAAATTCGCGCCCAGATCGGCATGGTGCTCAACCTCGACAAATGCATCGGCTGCCACACCTGTTCCATCACCTGCAAGAACGTCTGGACCAACCGCGAGGGCGTTGAATACGCCTGGTTCAACAATGTCGAAACCAAGCCCGGCATTGGCTACCCGAAAAACTGGGAAAGCCAGAAAAAGTGGAACGGCGGCTGGACCCGCAAATCCAACGGCAAGATCGAACCGAAAATGGGCGCCAAATGGCGGGTGCTGGCCAAAATCTTCGCCAACCCCGACCTGCCCGAGATCGACGACTATTATGAGCCCTTCGATTTTGACTATGAGCATTTGCAAAATGCCGGCGAACTCGAAGCGTTTCCCACCGCCCGCCCCCGTTCGAAAATTTCCGGCCAGCGCATGGAAAAAATCGAATGGGGCCCGAACTGGGAGGAAATTTTAGGCGGCGAGTTTTCCAAACGCTCCAAGGATACCAATTTCGAGGGCATCGAGACCGAGATTTACGGCCAGTTCGAAAACACCTTCATGATGTATCTGCCGCGCCTGTGCGAGCATTGCCTCAACCCCACGTGCGTGGCCGCCTGCCCCGCCGGCGCCATTTACAAGCGCGAGGACGATGGCATCGTCCTCATCGATCAGGAAAAATGCCGGGGCTGGCGCATGTGCGTGTCCGGCTGCCCCTACAAGAAAATCTACTACAACTGGTCCTCGGGCAAATCGGAAAAATGCACCTTTTGTTATCCGCGCATCGAAGCGGGCGAGCCCACGGTGTGTTCGGAGACCTGCGTCGGTCGCATCCGCTATCTCGGCGTTCTGCTTTATGATGCCGACCGCATCGAGGAGGCCGCCTCCACCCCCAACGAGCAGGACCTTTACGAGGCCCAGTTATCGGTGTTCCTCGACCCCAACGATCCAGAGGTCATCGCCGCCGCCCGGGCCGAAGGCATTCCCGAGGCCTGGCTGGAATCAGCCAAAAACTCCCCGGTCTATAAAATGGCCATGGACTGGAAAGTCGCGCTGCCCCTGCACCCTGAATACCGCACCTTGCCCATGGTCTGGTACGTCCCCCCCCTGTCGCCGCTCCAGTCCGCCGCCGAGGCGGGCAAGATCGGCTGGGACGGTGACATTCCCGACGTGCGTTCCATGCGCATTCCGGTGCGTTATCTGGCCAACCTGCTCACCGCCGGCAAGGAAGAGCCCGTGGTCACCGCCCTGGAACGCATGCTGGCCATGCGCGCCTATATGCGCTCCAAAACCGTTGAAGGTGTCATTGATACCTCTGTTGCCGACAAGGTTGGCCTAAGCGGACCCATCATTGAGGAAATGTACCAGATCATGGCCATTGCCAACTATGAAGACCGGTTTGTTATTCCCACCAGCCACCGCGAGATCGGCGAGGACGCCTATGACCTGCGCGGCTCATGCGGATTTTCCTTCGGCAATGGCTGTTCCGGCGGCACCTCTGATCTTGACCTGTTCGGGGCCAACCGCACCCGAACCGTGCAAACCCCCACTGATCTGATCCGGGGGGCATGACCATGGCCAATGCATTAAAAATCATATCCGCGCTGCTCTCTTATCCCGGCCCCGATCTGATCGCCGCCGGCCCGGACCTGCACAAGGCCCTGGCCGCCGACACCATGACCGGCCCGGCCGAAAAGACCGCTCTTGGCGCCCTCATTGATGATATTTGCACCCGCGACATCTATGAGGCCCAGGAACGTTATGTGCTCCTGTTCGACCGGACCCGGGCCCTGTCCCTGCACCTGTTCGAGCATGTCCATGGTGAAAGCCGCGATCGTGGCCAGGCCATGGTCGATCTGGCCACCATGTACGACGCTCAGGGTTTTGAGATCGACGCCAGCGAGCTGCCCGACTATTTGCCCCTGTTTTTGGAGTATTTGTCGACCCAGTCATCCGCCGAGGTCAAAAACCTGCTTGGTCAGACCGCCCATATCATTGCCGCCATCGCAAAGCGGCTGGCCAAGCGCGACAGTATCTACCGCAACGGGTTTGAAGCCATTTTGGCCATCGCCGACATTACCCCGGACGCCGAAGCGGTGGCCGACATACTGAAGATCCCCGAGGACAACCCGAACGATCTGACCGCCCTCGACAAGATCTGGCACGAGGAGGTGGTCACTTTTGGCGCCGACTCCACCGCCGCCGCCTGCGGGCCGGAACGTTTGCGCACCCGCATTCGGGCCGCCAACCGGCCTGCCCCCGACGACGCCCCCATCCAACCCAGCACCCCCGGAGACCATTGATATGGCCGAGTTTTTCAACAATGTGCTGTTTGGCATATATCCCTATGTCGCTCTATCGGTCCTCGTTTTCGGTTCGATCATTCGCTATGATCGGGACCCCTACACCTGGAAGGCCGGCTCGAGCCAGTTATTGCGCCGCCGCCAGCTCATGTGGGGTTCGGTCATGTTTCACGTCGGTGTTCTGACCATATTCTTTGGTCATCTGGTGGGCCTGTTAGCGCCCCTTTGGGTGTGGGAAATGGTTGGACTAAGCCACGGCGCCAAACAGATGGTCGCTATCGTTATGGGCGGCATAGCCGGTGTCATCGCCATTATCGGCGCCAGCCTGCTCATTCACCGCCGGTTTTTCGATGCCCGGGTACGCGCAAACTCAACGTTCGCCGACAACGCCATCATCCTCATATTATGGCTACAGATCGCCCTGGGCCTGGCGACAATTCGCGTGTCCCTGCAGCATCCCGGGGGCGAGGTCATGGTTCAGTTTGTAAACTGGGCCCAGGGAATTTTCACGTTTAATCCCGAGGCCGCCAGCCAGATCGCCGACGTCGACCCGATTTACAAGGCCCACATTACCCTGGGGCTGACCATATTTATTCTGTTCCCCTTCACACGGCTGGTGCACATGCTGTCCGCGCCGATACGCTATATCTGGCGGCCCGGCTACCAGATCGTGCGCACCAAACGCCAAACTCTTGAGCCGAAAAGGGACTGACCAAAGTGCCAAACCTCCTCGACACCACATCAAACCTTGTGCCGGCCGCCAAGGTCAAATTGCCACCTAAACCAGCCAAACGGCCGGCCGTCAGCGTGAACGGCGTGATTATTACCGACCAGGAGATACGAGCGGAAACCCAACAGCATCCGGCGAAAAACCCCGCCGAGGCTTATCAGATGGCAGCCCGTGCCCTGGCGGTACGCCAGCTTTTATTACAAGAAGCAGCCAGGCTGAACATTGTCCCCCAGCCAAAAACCGTGGGTGCGGGAAAGACCGAAACCAAAGAGGACGCCGCCATTCGCGCCCTCATCGAGGCCGAGGTGCAAACCCCGGTGGCGGATGAAAAAACCTGCCGCCAGTATTATGCCGCCAACCCGGACCGCTTCAAAAGCGATACGATCTATGAGGCCTCGCACATCTTGTTTGCCGCCAGCCCCAAGGACCGCACCAAACGCAAAAAAGCCCGGGCCGACGCGGAACTGACCCTAAAAGTCCTGAGCGATGATCCGGCCCGGTTTGCCGCTCTCGCCCGGGCCAACTCCGATTGCCCCTCGGCAAAAGAAGGCGGCAATCTTGGCCAGTTGACCAAAGGGGCAACGGTGCCCGAATTTGAAACGGTCCTGTTTGCCATGAAAGCGGGACAGATTTCCCCCGGCCCTGTGCCGACGCCGTTCGGATTTCATGTCATTTGGCTTGAGCGCATCATTGCCGGGCGCCAGTTGCCGTTTTCGACCCAGAAGGCGCGCATTGCCGGCTGGCTGGAAGCGGCAAGCTGGAGCCGCGCGGTCTCCCAATATATAACCATTCTGGCTGGCCGGGCCGAAATTGTCGGAGTGGATTTCGACATAGCCGAAGGGCCACTGGTACAGTAGAAAACAGGCGACCCTGATCCTGGATGAAGGCAAAAATATTTATGCTCTCAAATCTGCTTAAACACAATGTGCGCTGGGCCGATGAACGGCTGCGCGAGGACCCGGATTACTTCAAGCGCCTTTCGGCCCTTCAGCGTCCCGAATTTTTATGGATTGGCTGTTCGGACAGCCGCGTGCCCGCCAACGTGATCACCGGGTTGCAACCGGGCGAAGTGTTCGTGCACCGCAATGTCGCCAATCTGGTCCACCGGGCCGACGTCAACCTGCTCTCGGTGCTCGAATATGCGGTCCAGGCCCTCAATATAAAACACATTATTGTTTGTGGCCATTATGGCTGCGGCGGCATCCGGGCGGCCATTGACGGCCAGCGCCACGGCATTATCGATCACTGGCTGCAACCGGTGCGCGATGTGGCGGACAATGCCAAAGCAGAACTCGCGGAAATCGACGATCACGACCTTCGTTTGAACCGCCTGTGCGAACTCACCATCAAGGCCCAGGTCGAAAGCCTCTCGCGTACACCCATTATGCAATCCGCCTGGCAGGACGGGCGCAAGATAAAGATTCACGGCTGGATTTACGGGCTCAAAGACGGCCTGTTACGCGATCTGAAATGCAGCGCCCCAACCGGGGCCGGCTAACGGGCCGGGACACACAAAGCTACCCGGATAACAGGCGGGCCCCCGCTTTTGCAGGAATTTACATCATGCTTGATCGCTTGCAAACTCCACCCCCCGCTCAACCGCTTCTGCCGCGGCTCATGGGCCTGGTATTGGTGCCGGTGCCCCTGTTTGCCATTCAGCCGATCCTTGATCGTCTGGTCCGCGACATAACCACCCGCCGCCCGGAAATGTTCGACCGGCTCGGGCCCCACACCACCACCCGTTTTGTCATTGATGTGGATGAATTCCCGTTTGTGCTCATGTTAAGGCCTGACCCCACGGCCCCGCGTATGACGGCCCACCGGCGCTCGGAAAACATTGCCCATGGAGCCAGCATCGGCGGCCCGTTCATGACCCTTTTTCAGATATTGGACGGCGACGGCGACAGTGACGCCCTGTTTTTCTCCCGCCAGGTACGTGTGGGCGGCGACACCGAGGCCGCCATGTGTCTGCGCCACGCCCTCGATGACCTTGAAGGCTCGGTTGTTGACGACATCATGAAGATCGGCGGCCCTCTTTACGCGCCCTTGCGCCTGATTTTATCGCGCTTGCGCCACCAGGCCGGGGGAAATGGCGCCGCCAGTATTCCCCCAGGACCAGACAAGCGGGCAAAATCATGAGCGTTGAACAAGCCGGTCAGATGGCGCGCCCCGAACTGGTGTGTCCCGCCGGCACGCCCGCCGCCCTGCGTACCGCCGTCGATGCCGGCGCCGACGCGGTTTATTGCGGGCTGGCCAACGCCACCAACGCCCGAAATTTTCCCGGCCTGAATTTCTCGGTACCCGAACTGGAAAAAGCCATTCCCTATGCCCGCAAAGGCGGTACCAAGGTTTTGCTGGCAGTCAATTCATTCGCCACCGCGCCGGGCGCCGATCTCTGGCATCGCGCCATTGACACCGGCGCCAGCCTCGGCGTCGATGCGGTGATCGTCGCCGACATCGGGGTGGCCGCATATGCAGCCAGAACCCACCCCGGCCTGCGGTTGCACTTATCGGTTCAAGCCGGCGCCTCTTCGCCCGAAGCGATCAAATATTATTGCCGCGAATTTAACGTCAAACGGGTGGTGTTGCCCCGCATTCTCACCATTGCCGAGATCTCCGCAATTCATGACCTCATACCGTGCGAGATCGAAGCCTTCGTTTTCGGCAATATCGGCATGATGGCGGAAGGCCGTTGCTCCCTGACCAATTATATCACCGGCCAGTCCACCAATATGGACGGTGTGTGCTCCCCGGCCAGCGCCGTGCGGTTTGAAAAACAAACGGATGGCGCCATGACCGCCCGGCTCGGCGATTTTGAAATCGATTGTTATGAGGCCGGGGAAAACGCCGGCTATCCAACCATCTGCAAGGGCCGATATTTAACACCGGGCCGAAATGCCCCCTATTACGCCTTTGAAGAGCCGGTCAGCTTGAACCTGTCCTCCTTGCTGCCTGACCTGGTCAAAGCCGGGGTCAGTGCCTTAAAAATTGAAGGGCGGCAGCGGTCGCGCTCTTATGTTCGGGCTGTGGTGACCGCCTACCGGCGCGCCATAGATGACATCATGGACGGCCAGCCCCCGGACCTTTCCGCGCTGGTGGCCCTGACCGAAGGCGGCAAACAGACCCAGGGCGCATTCAAATCCAAAAAATGGCGATAAGGCATGACCCGTTTGAACCTGACCATGGGGCCGCTGATCTTCCACTGGCCCGCCGACAAGAAGCGCGATTTCTGGTTTCGAATTGCCGACGAGGCCCCGGTGGATACCGCGTGTATCGGCGAGACCATCTGCTCCAAACGCACCCCTTATTTTGATGATCGCCAGTATGAGGAAGTCGCACAACGGCTGGAGCGCGGCGGCAAGAAAGTTGTCTGGTCAACCCTTTGCGAGGTCATGATCAAGGGCGACAGCAAAATAGTCGCCAGAACATCTCGCCGTCCCGATGCCGAAATCGAGGTGAACGACGCCTCGGCCCTGTGGCACCTCTCGGGGCGTCCCCATCGAATTGGTCCTGCTTTTAATGTCTATAACTCGGAGACCATGCAATATCTGGCTAGGAAAGGGGCCCGTCACTTTTGCCTGGGTGCTGAATTGCCAGCCCCCACCATTGCCGCGCTGGGAAAAACCGCCGCCGAGCTGAACGTTGGACTGGAAGTACAGATCTTCGGCCGTATGTCTTTGGCCCTTTCCGCGCGCTGCTATCACGCCCGGGCCCATGACCGCACCAAAGATGACTGCCGGTTTGTGTGCGAAAATGATCCCGACGGCATGGAGCTGACCACCCGCTCGAACACGCCGTTTTTATCCATCAACGGCATCCAGACCCTGTCACACCGCTACTTGAACCTCGCCCATGAGTTAAGGGATCTGGCGGAAATGGGTGTTGCCACTTTCCGTCTGTCACCCCATAGCTGCGACATGGTGGCCGTTGCCGGCACCTATCGGGCGTTGCTGGACGGCAAAATTGATGCAACTGAAGCCGATGAGCTGCTGGTGGAGCATGGTGTTCCCCAACCCATGGCCAACGGCTTTTTCCACCAGCGACCCGGCCTTGAACGGGTGGCACCGGGACCCGATTGATCCTGATCAATGCAGGTTCCAGCCTGTTTGCCCCTAGATGTGCGCCTTGAACCAGAAGCAAGGAGCAATTTTCATGCCCGCTGATGTCGCGCCCATCATCTATTCAATTGTCGCCGTATTTAGTGTTTTTGCTGTTGTTCTGGCCTGGCAGTCCATCGTTTCACGCTGAACAGGGATACCTTGATCCTAGCTGATCCGGGTCAGACAGACCCGGGTAATTCCCGCATTGCGAAACCCCAGCCGGTTGGCGGCCTGTTTTGAAACATCGATAATCCGCCCGCGTATGAACGGGCCGCGGTCATTTATGCGCACCCGTACCGATTTGCCATTGGCCTGATTGACCACCCGCACAATGGTGCCAAACGGCAGCGTGCGATGGGCGGCAGTCATGGCATCGGGGTTCATGATTTCGCCATTTGCGGTCATATTGCCCGGCAACGAATACCAGCTTGCCCCGCCGCATTGGTCATTTCGGGCCCACAGAGGCGCCGACAGTGCGGCCACCAGCATGGCACCGCCAATAGCGGCCAGGGTCAGTTTGAGTGTTTTCATAAAAGTGTACCGTAATTTTTATGGGCAAACCGTTGCACCGTTCGGACAATGGCGGCCACATGGGTGCCAAACACGGCAACATTGCGGCGATCAGACGCACCGGTTGTCGCACCTGTTCAGGCCCTCGCTTGATTTTGCCATTTCCCGCCACCATATCGAAGCCAACCCGGCGCCGCATGGCGGGCCGGGCGCATATGTCGCTTGCACGTGTCGCTTGATTGACCAAAGGACAAAAGGAGCCGGGCGCCCATTGGGGTCCTTGGAGAAATACATGAACCGAATGTCTGTTTTTTCCTCGCCGTTTTTGCTCGGATTTGATGAAATCGAAGCCCGGCTGGACCGCCTTTCCCGTGGGGCTGACGGTTATCCGCCCTACAATATCGAGCGCCGCACCAATGCAGAAGGCGCTGAACTGTTTATGGTTTCGGTTGCCGTGGCCGGGTTCGTTGCCGATGAGCTTGATGTGGTGACCGAAGACGGCCAGTTGATTATTCGTGGCCGCCAGACCGAAGCGGCGGGTCGCGAATATCTCCATCGCGGCATCGCCACCCGCCAGTTCCAGCGCAGTTTTCTGCTTGCCGATGGCATGAAGGTAACCGATGCGGAATTAAAGGACGGGCTGTTGAGCGTGACCATGGAGCGGCCGCTGCCGAAAAAAATATCTCAGCGGATTGCCATTCGTACCGCTCCGACACCAAAGCGTTCCAAAGATGGGTAAGCCGCACCCCCAAGGCTCGGTCGCCCTGGTTGGCACCGCCAAGCAGCCCCGCCATCACAATTCAGACAGTGCCCACGCGCTGCGCAATCTGACAAATGCCGAATTCGCCGCCCTGGGTGACGACAAAATCGTTTACCGGCGCATGGTTTTTGGCCGTGATCTTGCCCGCTTGCTCGGGCATCCGCCCCAACACGACGCGCAGGTGCCCGAGGACATGCCGGTTCATGTGGTTTTTGGCGCCGACGGTCGCCCGCTCATGGTCACCGATGATGTTGGGGGCGTGGGAGAATGGCTTTCGGAAGCCGAACTGACCCTGATTTCCCGGCATTAAATCACGTCCCCCTCCCCGCAAGGGCGGCGGGGGAAGAAGCGGATATCCAAAAGTAAAAGAACGCTTCGGTTGGCCATTTATACATGCCCGGCTCTCAACGAGGACGGAGCGGCGTGAGTGCCGCCCCCGCGGAACCGGTGAACGATAGATAACTCGGCGTGAGCGAAAACAAGAGGGAAGATGCGAACCTGTTTTCCTGTTCGTCATTGCGAGCAACCTGCAAGGGCGCGCGGCAATCCAGTTTGATTTCTTCTAATGGTTTGGATTGCTTCGTTGCTGTCGCGCCTCGCAATGACGGTGAACTGCAAACGGTTCTGATATTTCGCGTCATTGCCCGCTTTATGCGGGCAATCCAGTCTTTAAGGCTTCAAGCAATATTGGGTCCCAAATACTGGATCACCCGGACAAGCCGTGTGATGACGTATTGTGAGTCTGCTACGGCCTTGGCATCATCGGCTCCGCCCCCGAGCTCAGCGAGCTTCAACGCGAGCCGGTGAGCGATAGCGAACTCGGCGTGAGGCAAAAAAGAAACCGAGGCCTACGCGGCGTTGTGGGCCGTCGCGGGCCGGGTCAGCAATTCATAAAGCCGGTCAGCGTCCCGTGTAGCCCGCAATTGGGCTACGGTGCTTTCCTCGCGCAGGCCCCGTGTAACCCGGGAAAGCGCCTTGAGATGATTGGCACCGGCTCCTTTGGGGGCAAGCAGAACAAAAACAATATCTACAGGCCCGTCATCGACAGCATCGAAATCCACCGGTTGTTCGAGCAGCAGGAATATCCCCATAACCCCGTCAAGATTGTCCAGCTTTCCATGGGGTATGGCGATCCCCCCACCAAGGCCCGTGGACCCGCAATGCTCCCGCTCGAGCAGGGTTTCAAAAATTTCGTGTGCCTTCAGACCCGTTTTAGCCGCCGCCCGGTCTGCCGCCAGTTGCAGCACCTGGCGCTTGGAATTCACCTTGGCGCATACAACGACGCAATCCCGTGTCAGGATGGATGCCAGTTCCATTGTTCACAAAAGCCTTTGAATGTCTCTGGAAGGAGCCCGGCGTTGCCGCCTTGCCCGGATCAACCGGTTTTAAGCTCCGGGTCGATCCAGCCGATATTCCCATCGGCGCGGCGGTAAACCACATTCATGCCCCCATGTCCAGCATTGCGGAACACCACAACGTCCGATTGGGCCAGATCAAGTTCCATGACAGCCTCGCCCACCGTAAGATCACGCAGGTTTTGCGTGCCTTCCGCTATGATCGGCGGCGAGAAATCCTCCGCCACTTCTTCTTCGCTTTCTGGCGAGGCCAGAATATAGGCCGACGCCATATGCGCGCCCGCGTCACTTTTGCCCCGTCGGTGATTTTTCAGTTTGCGCTTGTAACGCCGCAGGCGCTTTTCAATATGCCCGGCCATGCCTTCAAAGGCGCTGATAGCATCACCGGCAACGGCACTGGCCTGCAAAGCAACGCCGGTATCCAGATGCACCGCGCAATCGGCCCGAAAACCGGACCCTTCCGGTTCCAGGGTCAGGTGCCCCTCATATCCACCACCGAAATATTTCGTCACGACCATATCGATCTGTTCTTGCGCCCTCTGGCGCAGGGCAGTCCCCACATCCATGTTTTTGCCCGATACACGAAGGTTCATGAGATATCGCTCCTGTTATGGGGTGCGGGCATAGCGCCCGCATCGAAGTTTTCTGGAATCTAGCGCTGACCCACCCTGCCGCGCAAGCCTCAAACCAATTCCTGCGAAATCCGCAGGGTGGTCACCGGGTTTTGCAACCTGCATATATATGGGTATGGAGGCTTTGCAGCGCAATTGTGCGGGCGGACCTTTACCCACAATTTTTTTCCCGCTGAACACAAAATCAAACAGCGCCAGAACAAAAAATACCCGCCCTTATCTCAGATCCCAAGTTCAGCGAGCTTCAACGCGAGCCGGCGCGACGGCGAGGTGCGAGCCTCTATGTGAGCAGCCGCCATTAAAGAATCCGCCGCCTCGGAGCCAGCGAACAACGTGAGCTTGGTGTGAGCGAGATAATGGCGCGCCCTACGGGACTCGAACCCGTGTTTCCGCCGTGAGAGGGCGGCGTCCTGGACCACTAGACGAAGGGCGCTGATATTTGGCTGGCGCTGTTTATCACCCAAACCGGGGCGATGCCAGCCGCGATGTCGATTTGGCGCAATTTTCCAGGCAACCGGGGA
>JAADFY010000214.1:0-11268 GCA_013152625.1 Alphaproteobacteria bacterium | reverse complement strand
TTAACGGGTTGGCGCAACACGGTTTTTAGCTTTTCCGGCGCGGTGCGTCTTGGGTCGCCAAGATAGATCTCATGATGGTGACCATTAACGGTCAGCCCGTTGGCGGGTAAAAAATCATTGTGCAGCCGGGCAATGGTGGGTCCTTCGTCGGCATACGGGCCGATATGCATGATCTGGACGCACTTGCCCTCGTCAAAATCTACAAGCTGCAGGCTTTCTGGCGTGTCGCCCAGCTTTTTCGCCGCTTTTGCAACCGCTTCATCGAACATTGCCCGGTCCACCCAGTCCGGCGTGACAATCATCATTCGCCACTTCCACCGGTCTTTATTGCCGGAAACGAAGTCGGCCATGTCGTCCGCCCACCAGAGCCCTTCAAGGGGCGGCACTACGAAATCCTTGCCTGTTTTTTTCCTGGCAATGAATTTTATCGGGTAGATCACCGAATAAAGCCACTGGACTGCTGTGGAATACGCGTCGCCGTCGGGGCTGCCCGTGCCATCGATCATGAGGAACTGCATTTTGGGCACGTCCACCAGAACGAAATCGCTTTCGGAAGGCAAATAGAGCGCCTTCAGTTTTTTTTTGAAATCCAGTTTTTCCATTGTGTTTGCCTCATTTCCTGTTGGGTTGGCTTCGAAATTGTGGAGGGTTCTCGCGATCCAGTCGGCCTCCGCGCGCAACTGTCCGAGGGAGAAATCAAAAAGGGCTTCGACAAAAACGGGTACCGGTTGTTTGTCGGCAAGGATGTGCTCAATGCGCGCCAGTTCTGCGGTAATCGCGTGTCCCCGAACCCGCAGGGCGCCCAAAGCCGCATCCGGTTCGAGCATTGGCCAATGGGCCAACCCCAGCAGAACAGACGAATAGGTGGGGCGCATTTGACCAAGAGCGGCCAGGGACTGATCGGCCAATGCTCCAAAGCCGCTTGCCGTTACCGTGTAGATTTTTTTTGCCTTGACCCCTTTTCTGGCTCCGATGGATTTTTCGGCGGAAATCAGCGATGCATTTTCGAGCTTTCCCAAAACGAAATAGATCGAGGAAAAGCCGATTCTGGTCCATTCACGCATGCCGCGTTGCGCAATGACCTGCTCGAGCTGGTAGCCATGGCGGGGCGTTTCCGCGACCAGCCCAAGCACCAGTAATTCAGCATCGGTCAGGGTGCGATGTTGCATATCCTAGCGCTAGAATAACTGAGATCCGGTGTCAAGCAAACCGTCACCGTAATTCCACTGCCTCATGCTGTATCGGTGGGACTGGAAACGAGGTCCCGGCTCAGAGGCCGGGACGGTGAGGATTGGGAGAGGCCCGTGAGGCAAAAGAACCCTCCACCGCTTGAACCAATACCCCCACCCCTAGCCCCTCCCCGCAAGGGGGAGGGGGAAGATGCGGAACTCCAAAAGTGAAAGAACTCGCACGCTCACAATTTGTACATGCCCGCTTCTCAACGAGGACGAAGCGGCCGTTTAGGCCGCCCCAGCGACGGCGAGGTGCGAGCCCCTAAGTGAGCAGCCGCCACTAAAACCTGAGCGAAAACAAGAGGGAAGTGCGAATCTCCAGAAGCAAAAAGCATCGGCGCACATACCATCCCGCACCACCCCGGACTGGATCGGTGGGTCTCGTACAGTTTGCGATGAGGTCCCGGCTCGGAGGCCGGGACGACGGGATTTGGGTGAGGGAAACAAAGCGTATCGGAGCGAAAACAAACCCCGCGCCTCGAAAAAGTTAAGGCTTCGTTGATGGGGGCTTAGTCTAGTCTTAACCCTAATCAATCATAAATGGCTTCAGCGCGCCCCGTTCGCGGGTGCTCAGGTGGAGGTTTTGTAATGCGGAACTGGGTGGCATGTGTGGCGATTACCGCCCTGGGTTTTGGTGCTGGAATGGCGCCGGCAATGTCTTCAGACCTGCCGGGCGAATTGCGCGGCTCGTTGCCGTTCAACTGGGGCGGGGGCGAGGAAGTCGACCCGCTGAGTTTTGAGCTGGGCCTGCGCTACTGGTATGCCCTGGGGCGCCAGGAAATCGCTTATGGGGGCGGCAATTTTCTGGCCAATGATGTCTCCAATATTGTCGAGATTTATGCACGCATCGATGATGCCAGCACCGACACGTATCTTAAAGCCTATGCCGGTGCGGCGGCCCTGATTACCGGCAACTACGTAACCCCGTCGGCCGCCGACACCATTTCGGGGGGCAATGTCACCTATGCCGTGGCCGATCTTGGCTATATGCCGATCGCTGTTGGCGACGCCAATGCCAGTTTCGGTCTTGGTGGTTTGATCGGCGTGCAATACTGGAACAATTCGCCCGATATGGACCGGGGCAATTTCGCCGCTGTAAGTTCGCCCGCCGATGTCACCTGGAGCACCACCTCGCCTGATCCCATGTTCGGTTTTTCCAGCGCCGAGAACAATATCGACATTTACGCCCTGCGTCTGGGCGTTTCCGGCCAGGCCAAACTTGGCCCGTTTGACATCTCCGGCGAGATTGCCGCCATTCCCTATGCACGGGTCACCGGAACTTTAGGTGCAGACGCCCTGTGGAGCGCTGGTTGCGGGGCGGGTTGCAATGTCTACAAGGCCTCCGAGACGACCATTGAAGGCGCCGGCTATGGAGCATCGGGGGAGCTCATGGTCGGGGCGACGCTAGGCGGTACCTGGGCAGTCAGAGCAGGCGCCCGGGCGTGGTACCTGCTTACCGACGGTGAAGTTCGCTACACGGGCGCCACGATTACCGATGCCACCGATAATGACGCAGACCCCGATTATGAAACGCCGGGCACCGTCACCATGCAGAATTTTGTGCAGGATATCGACATGTTCTCCCAGTTCCGGGGCGGCGTTTTTGCCGAGATTACCAATCAGTTCTAGTTTTTGCGGACCACAGGTTCGACTTCAGTTTCGTCACGGGGAACGCCAGCCATTCTCGGCTGGCGTTTTCTTTTTTTCTGGCCCGCAATGGCTTTGGTCACTCGCCCATCCAACCACTTGCCCATCCAACGCCGGTTCGCTAAGTCTTTCGCCGCTTTCTGATTTACCCTGGCTTGCCCGATTGTGACCGACCGTCTCCGCATCGCCATCGCGCAGATCAACCCCACTGTGGGGGCGCTTTCGGCCAATCTCGAGCTTGCGAAAGAAGCGCTGGGGGCGGCGCAGGAGGCCGGGGCCGATCTTCTCGCATTGCCCGAACTGGCGCTGACCGGGTATTTCCCCGAGGATTTGCTGCTCAAACCGCAATTTGTCGCGGACGCCATTGCCTTGGCGAGAACACTGGCCGGGGCGACAAAAAATACCGGTGTCGCGGTTCTGATCCCCACCCCGTGGTTGGCTGGCGGGCACCTGTACAACAGTGTGTTGCTGGCCCGGAACGGCGAGATTGTTGACTGGCGGGCCAAACACAGGCTGCCGGATGAGGATGTTTTTTACGAAAAGCGCTATTTCACCGAGGGTCCGCTTCCCGCACCTCTGGAGGTAAACGGTGTTCTGGTAGGTGTGCCGATCTGCGAGGATATCTGGCACCCCGAAGTGGTGGCCAGTCTGGCCGAAGCGGGGGCAAAAATTATCGTTTGCCCCAACGGTTCGCCCTACCGGCGGCGTATTCTTTCGCGCCGGTACGGATTGGTCCGGGCCCGGGTCAAAGAGAGCGGATTGCCGGTCATTTATCTTAATCAGGTGGGGGCCCAGGACGAACTGGTGTTCGATGGCGCCTCGTTCGGTGTGGACGGGGCGGGAACAAAACTGTTCGAAGCAAAATCATTCGAGCCGGATTTTGTGGTAACCGACTGGCACGAGACAAATGGAACGTTGCAGTGCACCGGGGGCAGGATTGCAAAATCCCTGTCCGGCCACGAGGCCCAGTGGCGGGCCGCAGTTTTGGGCACCCGGGATTATGTGCGCAAGAACGGGTTTGAAAAAGTGGTGCTGGGCCTGTCCGGCGGCATCGATTCGGCGGTTGTGGCGGCGCTGGCGGTGGATGCGCTGGGACCGGAAAACGTCCATGGGGTCATGCTCCCCTATCGGTATACTTCCAGCCAGAGCCTGATCGATGCCAGTGACTGCGCCGAACGTTTAGGGCTGCGCTATGACACGATTGGAATCGGCGATGCGGTGGATCCGATCAATGACATTCTGGCGCCGTTGTTTGCCGGGCTGGAACCCGATATTACCGAGGAGAATATACAGTCCCGGATGCGCGGCACCGTGCTCATGGCGATTTCGAACAAACTGGGATCCATGTTGTTGACCACCGGCAACAAATCGGAAATGGCGGTAGGGTATGCCACCATTTACGGCGACATGAACGGCGGGTTCAACCCGATCAAGGATATGTTCAAGACCGGGGTCTATTACCTTGCCGAATGGCGAAATTCCCATCTGCCCGCCGATTGCCTTGGCCCGGCGGGGGAGGTTATTCCGCCCAAAATCCTGACCAAAGCCCCCACCGCCGAACTGCGCGAAAATCAGACCGATCAGGATACGCTGCCCCCCTATGAGGTGCTCGATCCGATCCTTGAAGGCCTCATTGAAGAGGAAGCCTCAATCGCCCAGTTGGTTGACCGGGGGTTTGATCGCGCTGTGGTGGAGCGTATGGATCGGCTGGTTTACCAGTCTGAATACAAACGTCGCCAGGCCGCGCCGGGCCCCAAACTGACCGAAAAAGCGTTCGGTATCGGGCGGAAATACCCCATGACTTCGGGCTATCGCGACCAGGGTACCGACACATGAGCACCATTGTCCGTTTTGCCCCCTCGCCAACCGGCGACATTCATATCGGTAATGCCCGCACCGCGCTGATCAATGCCCTGTTCGCCCTTAAAACCGGCGGTCAGTTCATCCTGCGTTTTGATGATACCGATACGGCGCGCTCCACCCCGCAATTTGCAAAAAATATCGCCCGTGATCTGGCGTGGCTGGGCATTGCGCCCCATCGGGTGGAATATCAAAGCAGAAGAACAGGGCGCTACGCCGCTGCCCGGGACAAGCTGATTGCCACCGGTCGGCTGTACGCGTGTTATGAAACCGCCGATGAACTGACCAGAAAGCGCAGCCGGGCGCGGGCACTGGGGCGGCCCCCGATTTATGACCGGGCTGGCCTGAACCTGAGCGCTACCGAGCGTGAAACACTCGAAAAACAAGGCCGAAAACCCCACTGGCGGTTCGCCCTTGCGGGCCGGTCGATAGAATTTGTTGATCTGGTGCGCGGGCCCCAGACGGTCAATACCGCAACCCAGTCCGACCCGGTTCTGATCCGTGAGGATGGCTCGTATCTGTACACGCTTCCTTCGGTGGTCGATGACATTGAAATGGGGGTCACCCATGTCATTCGCGGTGAAGATCACGTGACCAACACCGGCGCCCAGATCGAGCTGATCGAGGCGCTGGGTGCTTCAGCGCCCCAATTTGCTCACCACAACCTGCTGGTGGATGAAAGCGGCAAGGCATTGTCCAAACGGGCCGGGTCCTTATCGCTGAACACTTTGAATATATCGGGTTATGAGCCACTGGCGGTGGCGGCGGTCGCCACCCTGACCGGCTCATCGGTGCCCCCCGAACCGGTGCACTCCCTTGGCGAGCTTTCAAATCTGTTTGAATTGTCCAGGCTGTCCCGGGCGCCGGCGAGGTTTTCTCTTTCCGATCTGGATGCGCTGAACGCAAAAATGGTTCGCCAGTATTCCTATGAACAGGTCAAAGACCGTCTGGCGGCCATGGGCATTGCCAATGGAGCGCAGATCTGGGCGGCGATGCATGAGAACATTTCCCGGCTGAACGACATTGCCCAATGGGCTGCGCTGGTCAACGGCCCGGTCAGCCCGGTCATTGGCGACGAGGACCGGGAATTCATCACTATCGCCCGAAACGCGTTGCCGCCGGAGCCCTGGGACGAGGACACCTGGGCCAACTGGACCTCAAAGCTAAAGACCCTGACCGGACGCAAGGGCCGGGGGTTGTTCATGCCCTTAAGGCTGGCGTTAACGGGCCGGGCGGACGGGCCTGAACTTAAGACCCTTCTCCCCCTTGTGGGACGTAAGGGGTCTCTGGACCGACTATCCTGACCACCTTGTCGCCAAACTCCCCCAGCCGCAAATCCGCCGACAACACGACCGGAACCACCGGCACTTCCGGCTCGCCTTCCCGGTTTGGCCGCAGCCTGGGCAGGGGAATGACCAGAGCCTGGACCATTTGAACGCTGACACTGGTCCGGCGCGGGTCGCGGCGGGGCAGGGGAAAGGTGATGTTGTTGAACGTTACCGTTGCCGCCCCGGGCCCATCCACCGCGGAAGCAAACTCGATGGTACCCAGATCCGGCTTGCGCCGGCAGGAAAATTCGGCGGTGAATTCCGTGCGGTAGTTGAACGCGGTGGCGGTATCGGCATAGCGCTGACCGGACAGATTGACCATATCCTCGGGTCCTTCGCCCGGGTTTCGATAATAATACAGATCCACATCGGCGGCGGGGCACTGGCTTTGGCACAACTGGGCGTCCTGGCCGAGATATTCCGATAGCGTGGAAAAACTTACCGGCCAGTAATATCCGTCCGTGCGGCGCACACAAACCGTACGCAGGGTGGAGGTGCCGAAAAAACCGTCCAGGTCATTTTCGATGATGTTGTCGCGCCCGCGCAGACCAAGCCGGTCAAAAAGCTGTTCCAGCAGACCCCCGCGGGGGCGTTCGGTTCGCTGGGTGACGCTGGAGCCTGTGCGGCAGCCAAACCGGGCGATTTCCTGCAATATATCTTCGCGTGTACGCGCGACACCGGCCCCGCGATTGGCCCGGGTGACCAGTCTGGCAACATCGGACCGCGCCCGCTGGATGGTCCGTGCCAGCGCTCGGCCCTGCCGGTTCAGCCGCTGGCCGCTGTTGAGCTGGCGCTGGTAGCCGCGACGGACAAACTCGCTTTCCATTGCCTTGAGTTCTTCGGAACCGGCCCGGGCACGGGCAACGTTCTGCTGGTAATTGCGGTAATCCCGGTTCGAATCAAGGGATCGAAGCTGGCGGTCCAGCCGCGAGCAGATGTTGGACTGGGCCACGGCATCGCCAACAGTCCACACGGCCATACTGGCAACGATGAAAATGGCGAACAGCCGGGTCATATCCCGCATTCTTTGTGCTGGCATGGGGGCAAATATGATCTCAATGGGCCCGAAAGATGGCATTTATACCAACCTTAGCCCACTCAGGTTTAACATAACCATCACTTTTGAGGGCAAATCAAATTGTCGCGGATGTGGGAAATGCTGGTGCCTGCCCGCTCTTCACGGGAACGTGACAGATTGCTGCCCGGTTTTGAGCGCGTTCCGAGGAGGGCTGCGTAATATGGTCAAATTCTGGTGGCCATTTGAAAATGGCTTGCATTCGGCCTGTTCGGCTTAGCGGGGTGGCCGGCAAAAAGCAGTGTTCGTGGCAATGGCAATTTGTAAAAGGGGAAATATGATGGGTAGAGCTGGTTGGGTTGCAGGCCTGGGCCTGGTATTGGCGCTTGCCGCGTTTTCAAGTTTTGAAGCCGGGCCGGCGGTGGCTTCGGGGGACGCCAGAAACGAGTTGCCCGATGTTTCTGTCATGTCTGTCGAAGAACTGGTCACGCTGCGCCAGCAGGTCATGGGCCTGAATGTGCGCGCATTGAGCACCGCGGCACAACAGACCGGCGAGGACGCGGTCAAGGCGGGGGATGATCTGATGTACAATGCCCGGTTCCTCAAAGTGCTGTTTCCCGTGTCCACGCGCGGCGCAAGCGCGTCTGCATCTCCTGCCATCTGGGACAATTGGGATGAGTTCATCGGTTATCTGGACGATCTGGATGCGGCGGGCACCGGAATGAAGGCGGCGGCCACACAAGGCGACATGCCGGCCTATCTGGCCGCCGTGCAACAAGCGGGCGCATCGTGTGCGGCCTGCCATCAGGCATTCCGGCGTTAAGAGCAAACACAGTTCGTCCATTGGCGTGTGCCGCCCCGGGGTGTCCATGTTGTCCCGGGGCTTGCAATATTGCGCTCGCCGGGCCAGGTTAGGCCCCATGAGAACCGCTTCGCCAAACTGTATTGCTGGTGGCATAATTATTCGCTGACCTTTTCGGGCGGCGGTTTCGGTTTTTTGTCAATTTTTCAATGATATCCTGACCAGCCGCGCCCCCCGCCGGGGTAAACCATTGCGCCGCTGGAATGACAGATGACCTTGAACATAAAACCGAAACTTAGACTTTACGACACGATGACACGGCACAGACGCGAATTCGTGCCCATCGATGCCACCAATGTGCGCCTGTATGTGTGCGGGCCGACGGTCTATGATTTTGCCCATATCGGCAATGCCCGACCGGCCATCGTGTTCGATGTGCTTTATCGGTTTTTGCGGCACCTGTACGGGCCCGATCACGTCACTTATGTGCGCAATATCACCGATGTGGACGACAAGATCATCGAGCGGGCCCGGCGGGATTTTCCAAACAAGCCCCTGAACGAGGCCATCCGGGAAGTAACCGAGACCACCAATGACCAGTATCAGCGCGATGTCAAAGCGCTGGGGTGCCTCGAGCCCGATTTTCAGCCCCGGGCCACCGAACATATCGAGGGTATGGTGGTGCTGGTGGGGGAACTTTTGGCCAAAAGCCATGCCTATGAAGCGGGGGGGGAAGTGTTGTTCGACATTTCGTCCATGGCCGATTACGGGCGGCTGGCGGGGCGCAAGCTTGACGAGCAGCGGGCCGGGGCCCGGGTGGCGGTGGAGGCCCACAAGCGCAATCCTGGGGATTTTGTCCTGTGGAAACGATCCAGCGATGAAGAACCGGGCTGGGACAGCCCCTGGGGCCGGGGACGGCCGGGCTGGCATCTGGAATGTTCGGTCATGAGTGAACATCATCTGGGCAAAACCTTTGATATTCACGGGGGCGGCCTTGATCTGATTTTTCCCCACCATGAAAACGAGATCGCCCAGTCGCGCTGCGCCCATGGCACAGAAACCATGGCCAACTACTGGCTGCACAACGGTTATTTGCAGGTGGAGGGGCGCAAGATGTCCAAGTCGGAGGGCAATTTCATCACCATCCGCGACCTGCTGGAGACACAAAAGTTTGGTGGTCGGAGATGGCCCGGCGAGGTTTTGCGGCTGGCGATGCTGATGACCCAATACCGGCAACCGATTGATTTTTCGATAGAAAAACTTGGGAACGCCGAAAAAACCCTGAACCAATGGTATCGACTGGTCGGCGATGGAGCACCGGCGGAGATCGGGGAAATGAACAATGGTGTTGTTGATGCGCTGTGTAAGGATCTCAACACATGCGATGCGATCAACCAGCTTCATTTGATGGCAGATGAAGGGGGCGGCGCTCTGAAAGGGGCGGCCAACCTGCTCGGAATTTTGACCGGAACGGCGAGCGCATGGTTTCAGGGCGGGGGAGACGATGGCGGAAATACTGAAACCCGGATAACCACCCGCCTCAAAGCCCTGGCTGACAAGGATTTTGCCAGGGCCGACGAAATCCGCAATGAACTGGCCGCTGAGGGCATTCAACTCATGGATTCCAAAGACCCGACAACCGGCGAACGTGTGACGAAATGGGAAATCAGGCGATGAGCGATGAATTGCGCCTGGCGCTGGATCATGTCTCGCTCAGCGTTGCCGACCTGGGTGTGGCAAAGGAGTTCTATACTGCGCTTTTGATCCCCGTCGGGCTTGAATTGGTGGGCGAATTCAGCGCTGAACAATCGGGCAGTGTGGCGTTCGCCGGCTTTGGTATCGGCCGCAAGGGGCAGTTGTGGCTGGCGGAAAGCGGGCAACAGACGCCGCAGGCCCATATCTGTTTTCGCGCGAGGACGCGGGCAGAGGTGCGCGAATTTTACAAAGTCGCGCTGGCAAACGGAGGCACCGATAACGGGCCGCCGGGGATACGCGAGAACTATCACCCATCCTATTACGCGGCGTTTGTTCTCGATCCCGAAGGGCACAATATCGAAGCGCTATGTCTGGAACCGGAGGGAGCAAACCCATGACCCGGGAACGGCTTTATCTGTTCGACACGACTTTGCGGGACGGGGCCCAGACTACGGGCATCGAATTCACCCTTGAGGACAAGATCGCCGTTGCGGGTTTGATCGACAAGCTCGGGATCGATTATGTGGAGGGCGGCTTTCCCGGCGCCAACCCGGTGGACAGCGCTTTTTTCGAACAGAACCGAACGAAATCAGCCATATTTACCGCCTTTGGCATGACCAAGCGTGCCGGCCGTTCGGTGGCTAATGATCCCGGCGTGCAGGGGGTCATCAATTCTGCCGCCGAGGCCACCTGTTTTGTCGCCAAGACCTGGGATCATCAGGTCAAACTCGCCCTTGGCATTTCACTTGAGGAAAACCTGCTATCCATCAGTCAGACCGTCAAAGCTGCGGTGGACGCCGGCAAGGAAGTGCTGCTCGATTGCGAGCATTTTTTCGACGGCTACAAGGCCAACCCCAAATTCGCCCTTGCCTGTGCGCAGGCCGCCCGGACAGCCGGGGCGCGCTGGGTGGTGTTGTGTGACACCAATGGCGGTACCCTGCCCCATGAGGTGGCAGAGATCGTTAAAGCGGTGACCGCAGAAGTGCCGGGGGATCACTTGGGCATTCACGCCCACAATGATACCGGGCAGGCGGTGGCCAATTCTCTTGCTGCTATTCAGGCCGGCGCGCGCCAGATACAGGGCACCTTGAACGGCATTGGTGAGCGGTGCGGCAATGCCGACCTGATCGCGCTGATCCCGACGCTGGTGCTCAAATCGCCGTACCGGGAACAATTTGAAATCGGGGTGAGCGCCGAACAGCTTGCCGGGTTGACCAAAGCCTCCCGGGCGTTTGATGAAATGCTCAACCGGGCGCCAGACCGGCACGCTCCTTATGTGGGGCAATCGGCCTTTGCCACCAAGGCCGGCATTCACGCTTCGGCCATATTAAAGGACCCTTCGACCTACGAGCATATCGACCCGGCGATCGTGGGCAATTCCCGGGCGATGATGGTTTCGCAGCAGGCGGGAAAATCGAACCTGGTCAAGGTTCTGGACCGCATGGGCATCCGGGTCGAAAAAAACGACCCGCGGCTGGATGCTCTGCTGGGGCAGGTCAAGGACCGGGAGGGGGCAGGTTATTCCTATGACAATGCCGATGCGTCGTTTGCTATTCTGGCCCGGCGGGTGCTGGGCACTTTGCCGGAGTTTTTCACCGTCGAGGGGTTTCGTACTTCGGTGGAACGGCGTCACAACGCCCGGGGCGAACTGGTCAGCGTTTCCGAGGCCATCGTTAAAATCAATATCGG
>JAADFY010000213.1:725-3557 GCA_013152625.1 Alphaproteobacteria bacterium | reverse complement strand
ATGCAGCCCGCGCCTCAACCCGCGCCGGCCCCGGCCCCGGCGCCGCCTCCCGCTCCTCAACCCACCCCTCAACTTACCCCTGCGGCTCCGGTTGCCACCCCTGCCGCACCGGTTGCCGAAACTGGTAACCGGGAAGAACGGGTCAAGATGACCCGCCTGCGCCTCACCATCGCCAAACGGCTAAAAGACGCCCAGAACGCCGCCGCCATATTGACCACGTTCAATGAGGTCGACATGGGCCCGGTGATGGATTTGCGCCGGCAATACAAGGAACTGTTTGAAAAAAAGCACGGGGTCAAACTCGGCTTCATGGGCTTTTTCACCAAGGCCATTACCCACGCCTTAAAGGAAATCCCCGCCGTGAACGCCGAAATCGACGGCGACGAAATCATCTACAAGAACTATGCCCATATCGGCGTCGCGGTAGGCACGCCAAAAGGCCTTGTGGTGCCGGTGGTCCGCGATGCAGACGCCATGACCATTGCCCAGGTGGAAACTGAAATCGGCCGGCTGGGACGGGCCGCCCGGGACGGCCAGCTTACCGTTGGTGACATGCAGGGGGGCACCTTTACCATTTCCAACGGCGGCGTGTACGGCTCGCTCATGTCCACCCCGATCCTGAACGCCCCCCAGTCGGGCATTTTAGGCATGCAAAAGATCATGGATCGCCCGGTGGCCATCGACGGCCAGGTGGTCATCCGGCCGATGATGTATCTCGCCCTAAGCTATGATCACCGCATTGTGGATGGTCGTGAGGCGGTCACGTTTCTGGTCCGGGTCAAGGAAAGCCTTGAGGACCCCCAACGTCTGGTGCTGGATCTATAAATCGTGAGTTGGGAGCAAGGCCAAACCCATGTCGTTTGAATTTTTGGTAACCGCGCTGGTCGTGGTGCTCATTCCCGGCACCGGCGTTGTCTACACCGTTGCCACCGGCCTCGGCCGGGGCCGTTGGCCGTCGGTGGTGGCCGCGTTTGGCTGTACCCTTGGCATCGTGCCGCACCTTTTGGCCTCGATTTTGGGGTTGGCCGCCATTTTGCACACTTCGGCCCTGGCGTTCACCGCCGTCAAATACGCCGGGGTCGCCTATCTGCTCTATCTGGCCTGGCAGACCCTGCGCGACAAAGGCCCGATCCGGTTTGATCGCCCAGACCCGGGCCGCCGGAATGGCGGGCTTATAAATTCCGCCCGGGACATGGCGCGGGTTGCCTGGACGGGGTTTGTCATCAACATTCTCAACCCCAAGCTTTCGGTGTTCTTTCTCGCCTTTTTGCCCCAGTTCGTGCCGGCAAGCGCCGAAACGGCGCTCTGGTCCATGCTTGGATTAGGGGCCATTTTCATGGCCATGACTTTTGCGGTTTTTGTCTTTTATGGCAGCTTTGCCGCCTGGGCCGGGCAACGCCTGCTGGCCAATGCCACCGTCATGGCCTGGTTTCGCGGCTCCATGGCCGCCGTGTTTGGCGCCCTTGGCTTGCGCCTCGCGTTTGCCGAAAGATAGGACAATGTTCGCGGCACAAACGGGCCTGCGAAGAAAACGGGGATAAAATCCATGGCCGAAAAATTTGATTTAACGGTGATAGGCACGGGGCCGGGGGGCTATGTGTGCGCCATTCGCGCTTCGCAACTGGGCATGAAGGTGGCGGTGATCGAAAAGCGCGCCACCCATGGCGGCACCTGTCTTAACATCGGATGCATACCGTCCAAGGCCCTGTTGCACGCCACCGAATTGTTCGAGGAAGCGGGGCACAATTTTTCCCGCCTTGGCATCGATATCGGCACCCCGCGCCTGAACCTGCCCGCCATGATGCGCCACAAGTCCGATACCGTGGCCGCCAATACCGGTGGCATAGAGTTCCTGTTCAAGAAAAACAAGATCACCGCTTTTCAGGGGCGCGCCACCATCATCGGCAAGGGCGAAATCGCCGTCGAAAGGGTGGCCGGCGGCGGCACCCAGACCGTTTTGACCAAAAATATCGTCATTGCCACGGGTTCCCAGGCCACGCCCCTGCCCGGGGTGGAAGTGGATGAAAAACGCATTGTCACCTCCACCGGCGCCCTTGAACTGACCAAAGTCCCCGGGGATATGCTCATTGTTGGCGCCGGGGTTATCGGGCTCGAACTGGGTTCGGTCTGGTCGCGTCTGGGCGCAAAAATTACCGTGGTGGAGTTTCTCGACCATATTTTGCCCGGCACGGACTCAGAGGTGGCCCGCCAGTTCCAGCGCCTGCTCAAGCGGCAGGGCTTTGGCTTTAAACTGTCCACAAAGGTTACGGGTATCGACGCCTCGGGTGAAAAACTACAGGTCTCGGTCCAGCCCGCCAAAGGCGGCGACACCGAAGTGCTTGAAGCCGACGTCGCCCTGATTGCCATTGGCCGCCGCCCGTATACCGATGGGCTCGGGCTTGAAGAAGCCGGAGTTTTGGTCAACCAGCGCGGTCAGGTGGCGGTGGACGGGCAATATCGCACCAGTGTGGACGCCATTTATGCCATTGGTGATGTCATTGCCGGGCCCATGCTCGCCCACAAGGCGGGCGACGAGGGCATTGCGGTGGCGGAAATTCTCAGCCAGCAGGCCGGGCACGTCAACTACGACGTTATTCCCGGCGTGGTCTATACCCAGCCCGAAATCGCCACCCTGGGCAAAACCGAGGACGAGTTGAAAGCCGACGGCGTTGCCTACAAAGTCTCAAAATTCCCCTTTACCGCCAACGGACGGGCCAAATCCATGGTCTCTACTGAGGGGTTTGTAAAAATATTGGCCGACAAGGCCACCGACCGGGTTTTAGGGGCCCATATCATTGGCCGCAGCGCCGGCGAGATCATCCACGAATTGGC
>JAADFY010000213.1:0-702 GCA_013152625.1 Alphaproteobacteria bacterium | reverse complement strand
CGGCGGAAGATCTGGCCCGCACCTGCCACGCCCACCCCACCCTGTCCGAAGCCATCCGCGAGGCGGCCCTTGGTGCCGGTTCCGGCGCCATTCACATGTAAATTTAGAGCGTGTCACCGATAAGTGGGTACCGGTTATCGGATAAATGGCACGCGGCGACGAGGAAGTAGACTGCGGTTTTGATTTTATCAAAACACGACGCAGTCTAACTCTCCGGCCTCGGGGTGGTGACCACTTTTTTCGCCGCCCGCCGGTCGGCCCGGGTAAACCGGATCACCCCGATCAGCACCATTGCCGCCCCCAGCGCGTGCCAGACGGAAAACGCCTCCCCCAGAACGCTCACCGCCAGAACGATGGTCACCAGCGGCGACACATTGCCCATGACCGCGGTGGGTTCGGGCCCGACCCGGCCGATGGACGCGGAAATCAGATAGGCGGGCAAAACCGTCGAGACCGTGCCCATGGCCGCCATCAGCCACATGGCTTTGCCGCTGACCACCAGATCGCCTGGGCTGCGGGTAATCAGGAAGTGGATAATGATGGCAACCCCCGCCGCGCTCATGGCAATCGAGGTAAACAGGCGGGCGCCCAACTCGTCGATCAAGGGCTTGGCCAATATCTGATATACTGCATAGGATATGGCCGCCCCCAGCACCAGCAACGTTCCGAAGAGAACGTTCTCGCCCTCTAAAGACAGGTCGC
>JAADFY010000212.1 GCA_013152625.1 Alphaproteobacteria bacterium | reverse complement strand
GTGGAATGCAGATCCCGGGCCGCCTGACGCCAGTCGCCGAAATAGACCAGATCGTTCCAGTCGGGGATCTGGTTGTTTACCGGGCAACCGGTATCGGAATGGCAATAGGGCACACCGCAATCCATGCAGCGGGCGGCCTGCCGGGTGACCTCGGCCTCATAAAGGGGAATGGTAAATTCGCGATAATGGCGAATACGGTCGGAGGCGGGCTCATAGCGCGCGTCCTGTCGGTCGAGTTCGAGAAATCCGGTGACTTTGCCCATGACCAGCGTGCCCCTATTGTGCCGCGACGCCGCGGCGGTTGCGTTCCATCTCTTCAATTGCGCGGCGATATTCCACCGGCATGATCTTGACGAACCTGGCGCGGTAACTGTCCCAGCTATCCAAAATCATACGGGCGCGATCCGAACCGGTGTGGCGTACATGATTGGAAATGAGCTGATAAAGCCGCTCATCATCATGACGGGTCATATCGCCGGAAATATCCACCCGCCCGTGCCATTCCAGGTCGCCCCCATGGTGATGGATCTTGCGCATGAGATCTTCCTCCTCGGCCACCGGTTCCAGATCGACCATTGCCAGATTGCAGCGCGAACGGAAGGTTTCATCCTCGTCGAGCACATAGGCAATGCCCCCGGACATGCCGGCGGCAAAGTTGCGCCCGGTCTGGCCGATGACTACGACAATACCCCCGGTCATATATTCGCAGCCATGGTCGCCGGTACCTTCAACCACGGCGATGGCGCCTGAATTTCGCACCGCGAACCGTTCGCCGGCCACCCCGCGAAAGTAACATTCCCCCGAAACCGCGCCATAAAGAACCGTATTGCCGACAATGATGGATTTTTCGGGCACAACGCCGGTGTTTTCGGGTGGGCGAACGATAATTCTCCCGCCGGACAGGCCCTTGCCCACATAATCATTGGCGTCACCAACAAGATCAAAACTGATGCCGGCGGCCAGAAAAGCGCCAAAACTCTGGCCGGCAGTGCCGTTCAGGGTCACATTGATCGTGCCTTCGGGCAGGCCTTCCAGGCCATGGGCCCGGGCCAGGTCACCTGAAAGCATGGCGCCGACCGCCCGGTCCCGATTGCGTATGGGGGTGGTGATGGTGACCGGCGCCCCGGTGGTCAGGGCGGTTTGCGCCTGGGCGATCAGGGTCCGGTCAAGGACTTCGCCAAGATTGTGATTCTGGGTCTCGGTATGATGGACGCTGTCGCTTTCGATGGCTTTGGGCCGGTGCAGAATTTTTGCAAAGTCCAGCCCGTGGCGCTTCCAGTGGGCACCACTTTTATTCTGGGTCAAAAGATTAGAATGACCGATGATTTGATCGAGGGTTTTTGCACCCATGCCCGCCATGAGCCCGCGCAGTTCTTCGGCTACAAAAAAGAAGTAATTGATCACGTGTTCGGGGGTGCCCTTAAAGCGTTTGCGCAGTACGGGATCCTGGGTGGCGACCCCCACGGGGCAGGTATTTAAATGGCATTTGCGCATCATAATGCAGCCGGCGGCGATGAGCGGCGCGGTGGAAAAACCGAATTCGTCGGCGCCCAGCAAAGCCCCCACAAGTACATCCCGGCCGGTTTTTAACCCCCCGTCCACCTGAAGGGCGATCCGGGAGCGCAGACGGTTCATGACCAATGTCTGATGGGTTTCAGCCAATCCGATTTCCCAGGGGCCCCCCGCATGTTTGATCGAGGTCAGGGGCGAGGCGCCGGTGCCGCCGTCAAAGCCGGAAATGGTAATATGGTCGGCCCGGGCCTTGGCGACACCGGCGGCCACGGTGCCGACGCCAACCTCGGAAACCAGCTTGACGGAAATGTCAGCGCGCTCATTGACGTTCTTTAAGTCGTAAATGAGCTGGGCGAGATCCTCGATGGAATAAATGTCGTGGTGGGGGGGCGGTGAAATCAGACCGACCCCCTGCGTGGAATGACGGACCTTGGCAATGACCGCATCGACCTTGTGGCCGGGCAACTGGCCGCCCTCGCCGGGTTTGGCCCCTTGGGCGACCTTTATCTGGATCATATCGGCATTGACCAGATATTCGGTGGTCACTCCGAACCGGCCCGAGGCCACCTGCTTGATGGCGGAACGCTCCGGGTTTGGGGAATTGTCGGGCAGGGGCGCAAAACGGTCTGCCTCTTCGCCGCCCTCACCGGTGTTGGAGCGGCCGCCGATCCGGTTCATGGCCACCGCGAGGGTAGTGTGGGCCTCGCGGCTGATGGAGCCAAAACTCATGGCGCCGGTGGAAAAACGTTTTACAATCTCGCTGGCCGGTTCCACCTCATCCAGGGGTACCGGGTCGCCGAGGGGATTGATTTCGAACAGGGTTCTGATGGCGAGCGCGCGGTCGGCGGCTGAATTTATCGCTTTGGCAAATGCGGCGTAGTGGGCCCCGGCGTCGTCGGGGGATGTGTCGGCGCTGCGGACGGCATGCTGGAGGTCGGCAACACTGGCCGGGGTCCAGGCATGGTCTTCGCCGCGAACGCGAAACGCGTATTCGCCGCCAACATCAAGGGTGGTACGCAATACGATATCGGCGCCGAAGGCCATCTGGTGGCGCTGCACCGTTTCTTGCGCCACTTCTTTTAAGCCCACCCCTTCGATGGAGGTGGCGGTGCCAAAGAAAAAGCGATCGATGAATTGCGAAGACAGGCCAACGGCATCGAAAATCTGGGCGCCGCAATAGGACTGATATGTGGATATGCCCATCTTGGACATGATTTTGAGCAATCCCTTGCCGATGGATTTGATGTAGCGCTGGATGCACTCGGTGGCATCGACCTCATTTGGCAACTGGCCCTCGGCCTGCAGGGCGGAAACGGTTTCCAAAGGCAAGATAGGGGTTGATCGCTTCGGCGCCATAGCCGGCGAGCACTGCAAAATGATGGACCTCGCGGGCCTCACCGGTTTCCACCACAAGGCCGCACGCGGTTCTTAAGCCCTGGCGGATCAGGTGATGGTGAACGGCGGCGGTGGCCAGCAAGGCGGGAATGCCGATCCGGTCGGGGCCCATGATCCGGTCGGACAGGACAATAATGTTCAGCCCCCGGCGCACAGCCTGTTCGGCCTTCAGGCAAACCGCCTCCAGCGCCGGTTCCATGCCCTTTGCGCTTTGTCCGGCTTTGTGGTTTTTGGCATAGGTGATGTCGATATTTTCGGTGCTGAACTGATTGTCGCCGATGTCGCCGATCATGCGGATCTTTTCAAGATCCTCATTGGTCAGGATGGGCTGGCGGACCTCGAGCCGTTTGACGGTGGACAGGCCCTCCAAGTCAAACAGGTTGGGCCGGGGCCCGATAAACGAGACCAGACTCATCACCGATTCTTCGCGAATGGGGTCGATGGGCGGGTTGGTGACCTGGGCAAAATTCTGCTTGAAGTAGGAATAGAGCGGTT
>JAADFY010000211.1 GCA_013152625.1 Alphaproteobacteria bacterium | reverse complement strand
GATGACAAGATCATGGAGCGGGCGGCCGCCGAGGGGGTGAGCATCGATGAGCTGACCGGGCGCACCGCCGATCAATATCATGCTGATGTCGCGGCCCTTGGGTGCCTGCCGCCGGATATCGAGCCGCGCGCGACAGAACATGTCGGGGAGATGAAGGCGCTCATTCAGACCCTCATCGACAAAGGCCACGCCTATGAGGCGGAAGGTCACGTGCTGTTCAACGTCGATGCGTGGAACGCCTATGGCGAGTTATCGGGCCGTTCGACCGACGAGATGATCGCCGGCGCCCGGGTCGAGGTGGCGCCGTATAAGAAAAATCCGATGGATTTTGTGCTGTGGAAACCCAGCGCACCCGGCCAGCCCGGCTGGGACAGCGACTGGGGCCGGGGCCGCCCCGGCTGGCACATCGAGTGCTCGGCCATGGCGGAAAAACACTTAGGCGAAGTCTTTGACATCCACGGCGGCGGCGTCGATCTGAAATTCCCCCACCACGAAAACGAAATCGCCCAGTCCCGCTGCGCTTTTGGCACCGGGGCGATGGCGAAGGTGTGGATGCACAATGGGTTTCTGCAGGTCGAGGGCGAGAAGATGTCCAAAAGCCTGGGGAATTACGTGACTATTGGGGAGTTGTTGGAAAAGCGCAATTTCGGCTCGAATAAGTGGCACGGTTACGTACTTCGTACCGCAATGTTGATGACCCACTACCGCCAACCGATTGACTGGACCGTTGACCGATTGGTTGAAGCCCGCGATGCACTCAGATACTGGATTGACTGGGCTCACGGTGCGGAGGATCCAGATGTCGGGTCAAACACCGAATTTCTAGATGCGCTGTCGGATGATTTAAACACACCAAAAGCTGTCAGCATCCTCCATAGTTTGAGCCGGCGTTCTTCCAATCTGGATGGGCGGGCGGCAAGCGAACTAAATTCTTCGTTACGATTCCTGGGAATTTGGAATGGTGAACCAACCGTCGATATATATTCTTATGGTTATGAAACCACAGATGGTCCTCAGGATATTGATATCAAGCCAAGAGTGTTGGCCCGCAACGCTGCTCGCAAAGCCAAGAACTTTGCTGAGGCCGACCGCCTCCGCGACGAATTGTCGGTCATGGGGGTGGTGCTGAAAGACAAGCCCGATGGCACAACTGAGTGGGAAATTGTTCGATGACCGTGCCCCACCCTCAGTCGTCATTGCCCGAGAAAAATCCAGTATCCGCCGGGTTTTGACCGGGAGTACAGCCAACGACAATGGTTACTGGATGCCCCGGTCAAGCCGGGGCATGACGGTGGGTGAGGTAGGGGGAGAGGTCCCTACTGAGGCGTGGTATTTCTCTTGCGGATGCCAATGGATCCCGGATCAAGTCCGGGATGACGGTCTTGGGTCTTGGCGTGGGCTGTGGGGTTCAGTTGCCGGTATGGTTCATTTTCGTCAGGCCATTTTTTTGACTGTGCCCCACCCTCAGTCGTCATTGCCCGACTTGATCGGGCAATCCAGTATCCGCCGGGTTTTGACCGGGAGCGCAGCTAACGACAATGGTTGCTGGATGCCCCGGTCAAGCCGGAGAATGACGGGGGATGGGATTATTGCCAGCCCAGCAACAATCGGAGCAATGCCATGAGTGAACGACAGGTCCTTCATACCGGCGGGTGTCAGTGCGGTGCGGTGCGGTATGCGCTTTATGCTGAGCCGGTGACGGTTTCGCTTTGCCATTGCCGCATGTGCCAGAAGGCGTTGGGGGCCATGTTCGGGGCCTTTGCCGGGGTGCCGGAGGCTGAGTTTGCCTGGACGCGGGGGGCACCAGCGGTGTTCCGGTCGTCTTCGGAGGCGACGCGGGGGTTTTGCAAGGGGTGCGGTACGCCGCTTTATTTTGCCTATGACGGGACGGGACGGATTTCACTGACGACGGGCAGTTTCGATGACCCGGAGAAAATCGTGCCAAAAGATCAAATCGAGGTGGAGACCACGGTGTCGTATTTCCACAATCTGACCGATCTACCGCTGCGTGGGCCCGAACCGCAATATTCAGCCAGCCGCACGGAAATCGCCACCACCAACCGCCAACACCCCGACCATGACACTGAAGATTGGCAACCGCCCAAACCCGACCGTTGACCAGCAACAAGAGGCGAGGAGTGCGGCACGCGCGACCGGGAATGTAAACAAGAGGCGAGGAGCGCGGCACGCGCGACCGGGAAGGAAAAAACCAGGCGAGGAGGGCCATTAGGCCCGACCGGGAAAGCAACAAGAGGCGAGGAGGGCCGTCAGGCCCGACCGGGAATGTAAAAGACACGGCGAGGAGGGCCGTCAGGTCCGACCGGGAATGTAAAAGACACGGCGAGGAGGGCCGTTAGGCCCGACCGGGAACGCAACAAACCAGGCGAGGAGGGCCGTGAGGCCCGACAGGGAATGAAAAAAACATCTAAACAACGGCTCTACCTCTTCGACACCACTTTACGCGATGGCGCCCAGACGCCGGGGGTGGATTTTTCGGTTGAGGACAAGGTGCTTATCGCCCGCACTCTTGACGGGCTGGGGCTGGACTATGTCGAGGGCGGGTATCCCGGCGCCAACCCTACCGACACAGAGTTTTTTGCCGCCGCGCCAAAGCTGAAATGCGCGACGTTTACCGCCTTTGGCATGACCAAGCGGGCGGGGCGGTCGGTGTCCAACGATCCGGGGCTTCAGGCGCTGTTGTCTTCGGGGGCGGGAGCTATCTGTTTTGTCGCCAAGAGCTGGGATTATCATGTGAAGGTGGCGCTGGGGATTTCGCTGGAGGACAACCTGGACAACCTCAGGGCTTCGGTGAAAGCCACTTGCGAAAATTCCATGGAGGCCCTGGTCGATTGCGAGCATTTTTTTGACGGGTACAAGGCGAACCCGGCCTACGCCCTGGATTGCGCCCGCGCCGCCCATGAGGCCGGGGCGCGCTGGGTGGTTTTGTGCGACACCAATGGCGGCACGCTGCCCCATGAGGTGGAAGACATCATCGCTGAAGTGAGCAAGGTGGTTCCGGGGAACCATCTGGGTATTCATGCCCACAACGATACCGAAAACGCTGTCGCCAACACTTTTGCCGCGGTGCGGGCCGGGGTGCGGCAGGTGCAGGGCACGATCAACGGTATTGGCGAGCGTTGCGGTAATGCTAATCTGGTGTCGATCATCCCGACATTACTGCTGAAGGGGGAATATGCCGACCGGTTCGAGACCGGGATAACGACGGATAAGCTGGCGGAGCTGACCCAGGTCTCGCGGGTTCTGGACGAAATATTGAACCGCGCGCCGGACCGCCAGGCGCCTTATGTGGGGGAAAGCGCCTTTGCCACCAAGGCCGGTATTCATGCCTCCGCCATCTCCAAGGACCCTAAAACTTATGAGCATGTGGCACCGGAAAGTGTCGGGAACCAACGTCGGCTGCTGGTCTCCGATCAGGCAGGGAAATCGAACGTTCTGGCGGTTCTGGCGCGGTTGGGCATCGATGTCGATCCGGACGACCGGCGCATATCGGGCCTGCTGGACGAGGTAAAGACGCGGGAGAACGAGGGCTATTCTTATGAGGCGGCGGAAGCCTCGTTCGAGCTTCTGGCGCGGCGGCGGCTGGGGGGAATGCCGGAGTATTTCGATGTCGACAGCTTCCGGGTCATGGTCGAACGGCGACACAATGCCCTTGGTGAGCTGGTGACGGTGTCAGAGGCGGTGGTTAAAGTCACCGTCGATGGCCAGACGCTGATGTCGGTGGGGGAGGGTAATGGCCCGGTGAACGCCCTGGACAATGCCTTGCGCAAGGATTTGGGCAAATATTCGGCGATGATCTGCGACCTTGAACTGGTGGATTACAAGGTCCGCATTCTCACCGGGGGTACGGGCGCGATCACCCGGGTTCTGGTTGAAAGCGCCGATGGCGATGGCAATCGCTGGTTCACCGTCGGGGTTTCGGCCAACATTGTCGATGCGTCTTTTCAGGCGATTATCGATTCGGTCAGGTATCGGCTGTTGAAAGCCGGGGCGGCGGATTAATACCAGCGGTATTGGCAATTTATACCAGCGGTATTGGCACTTTATTCGTTCAGATGTTTGTAATGTGCTGAAAAGACGTATTTTTCAATGCCAACCATGAGCACGTCGCTAATACCGCTGGTATAGGCGCCCACTGCTATTGGAGACTTGTGCTCTTCAATCAGAGTTATCAGGC
>JAADFY010000210.1 GCA_013152625.1 Alphaproteobacteria bacterium | reverse complement strand
CGCCGCTGAGATGGGCGGCGCCGGTGACCTCAAACGGTGTGCCAAGAGCTTGCCGCAACACCGCAATTCCCCCGGCATCGTCCAGACCCTTGATCACCAGTGTTTTTTCATGCCGGGGGATCGGAGCGGTCTTGAACGACACCTCGGTGAGCACCCCCAGCGTGCCGAAACTGCCGCACATCAGCTTGACCAGATCGTATCCGGTGACGTTTTTCATCACCTTGCCGCCACTGCGGATGACTTCCCCGCGCCCGTTGATAAACCGCACACCCAACAGCGCATCCCGGCAGGCCCCGTATCGCACCCGGCCCGGCCCCGAAAGTCCGCAGGCGACAATCCCGCCGATGGTCGGCTCCCCCAGGCGGTTGAAAATACCGCGATAGTCCGGGGGATCGAACGCCAGCCGCTGTCCCTCGGCGCCAAGGACTTCTTCGAGGTGCGACCATTGGGTGCCGGCCCGCACGACAATGGAAAGGCTCCCCGGCGCATAATCGACAATGCCGGTAAGGGCGATTGTTGAAATCTGCCCGGTAGCCCGCACCCGATCACCAAGGGCCAGTTTTGTGCGTCCCCCCGCAATCCTGAGCCGCTGCCCGTGGGCGGCGGCGGCCTCGATCTGTTCGCCAAGTTCGCGTTCTGCGTTGGCCCCCGCTTTTGCGGCGGCTTTTGCGGCGGCTTTGGTGGTGGGGCGTTTCACGTCCCTTCGCCCCAGTTGCGCCGACCATTATGCGCCAGCGGAAACACCTTTGCCGGATTGAGCAGCCATTTCGGGTCCAGCGCCGATTTGACCGCAACCTGCTGCCCCAGATCCCGGTCGTTAAATTGCGCTGTCATCAGTTCGCGCTTTTCCACGCCCACCCCGTGTTCACCGGTCAGACAACCGCCGACCTTGACACAGGCGAGTAAAATTTCCGCCCCCATTTGCTCGGCTTTTTCCTGGTCCCCCGGATCATTGGCATCATAAAGGACCAGCGGATGCAGGTTGCCGTCACCCGCATGAAAAATATTGGCCACCCCCAGCCCGTATTTTTTCCCCAGCTCTTCGATCGTTTCCAGAATGTGAGGCAATTCCTGGGTGGGGATCGCCCCGTCCATGCAGATATAGTCCGAAATCTGCCCCATGGCGCCAAACGCTGATTTTCGGCCCACCCAGATTGCCGCCGCTTCCTCCGGCGAGGCGGCAATGCGCGACATGCGTTTATTGTGGCCATCGGCGATTTTGTCGATTTTGGCCAAAAGGGCGGCGATCTCGTTCCGGTCCCCTTCAACCTCAACGATCAGCATGGCCGCCACATCGAGGGGGTAACCCGCCCCGGAAAATTCGTCACATACTTTGATCGCCAGCGCGTCCATATATTCCAGCGCAACGGGAATAAGCCCCGAACGAATGATGGAGGCTACACAGGCCCCCGCATCCCGGGCGCTGTCAAACCCGATCAGCATCGGGAGTGCGCCCTCCGGCGCCGGGATCAGTTTAAGCACCGCCTCGGTAACGATCCCCAGTTGTCCTTCGGAGCCACATATCAGGCCCAGCAGGTCATACTGGGCCGGATCGAGAAATTCCCCACCGATTTCCACCATTTCACCGTTCGCCAGCACCAGTGTCACACCTAAAAGATTGTTTGTGGTCACGCCGTACTTCAGACAATGCGCCCCACCCGCATTCATCGCGATATTGCCGCCGATGGCGCAGGCAAGCTGGCTGGAAGGGTCCGGGGCGTAAAACAGCCCCAGATGCTCCACCGCCCGGGTAACCGCCAGATTGGTCACCCCCGCCCCCACCCGCACGGTCAGATTGTCCTTGTCGATTTCAAGAACACGATTGAGCCGCGAAACGCCGATCACCACACTGTCTTCGGTGGGCAGGGCGCCCCCGGACAGGGATGTGCCCGCGCCCCGGGGCACCACGGGTACGTTGAACGCATGGCAAATGCGCATGATCGCGGCCAGCTCATGGGCGGTGGCCGGCAACACCACCGCCAGCGGTACGGCCCGGTAAGCGGTCAGCCCGTCGCATTCGAACGCCCGCCGGCCTTCGAAATCCTCGATCAGCGTGCCGCTTTCGCAAACCGCTCCAAGGGTTTCGATAATTTCATCCCGGCGCGCCAGAATGGCCGGATCGGGTGTTGGCATGGTAATGACAGACATTAAATTTTACACCCTCCGGGCCCATCAGAATAAAAGATCGTCGGGCTTGGCGCAATGCGCCCCCGGATCGTTCGCACAGTTGCCTTCCACCGGCACAAACCCCACAATAGGCGGCCAGAAAGGCCAGCCAGGCATTAGAAAACAAAGGCACCCCATGATCGCTCTGATCAGAACCAACGACCCGATAACCCTCAGTTTTGCCCAGTCCCTGCTCAAGGATTCGTCCATCGAGAGCTTTATCGCCGACACCCACATGAGCGTTCTTGAAGGTTCGGTTGGTGCCATTCAACGCCGGCTGATGGTGCTTGACGAGGACCTTGTCGCCGCCACAAGGGTAATCCGGGAGGCCGGGCTGGAAGCGGAACTGTTGCACCAGTAGACCGGGTGCACCCGGTACAATTTCAATTTTTGACCGATTGATAAAATTTTTCACCTGGGCTAGCTTTTCCCTTTGGCCAACCAGGGTAAGACATCATGCCGGACGGCGTTCTCGCACATGGAATTACCGCCGGGCGTTTAAGCCCCGAAGAACTGGCGGCCAATTTCGCCGACCTGCATGCCCCTTTGAGCCGCCATGAGGCGGTGGTGGAGGCCGATCGCTGCTATTTCTGTTACGACGCCCCCTGCCTGACGGCCTGTCCCACCGCCATCGATATTCCCCTGTTCATTCGCCAGATTTCCACCGGTAATCCTCTGGGGGCTGCCAGAACCATCTTTGAGCAGAACATTCTTGGCGGCATGTGCGCCCGGGTGTGCCCCACCGAAACCCTGTGTGCGAGGAGGTGTGCGTGCGCATGGAAGCCGAGGGCCAGCCGGTCAAAATCGGACAATTGCAGCGCTATGCCACCGATCTGGCCATGGGGGACGGCGTCCAGTTTTTTGAGCGCCGCCCCGACACGGGAAAAAAAATAGCTGTTATCGGCGCCGGGCCGGCCGGGCTGGCCTGCGCCCACCGGCTCGCCGTGCACGGCCATTCCGCAACGATTTTCGAAGCACGGGAAAAACCGGGCGGCCTGAATGAATATGGCATTGCCGCCTACAAGAGCGTTGATGACTTCGCCC
>JAADFY010000209.1 GCA_013152625.1 Alphaproteobacteria bacterium | reverse complement strand
CAACTGTCCGCCCACTGGCAGCGCACCGTTGAATTTCTTGATGTGGTCATCACCGCCTGGCCGGACCACAAGAGCGCCAACACCATTGCCGATCCCGGGCAGCACCGCCGCCTGGTCACTGATCTGACCACTAAAAGCCTGACCGAACAATATGGCCACCGTCCGGTTATTGCCGCAGGGTCCACCGGCACCGTGCCGGCCACCGCCCGGCTGCTCATGGCCATTTGCGCCCTGCCCGGCGGTGCCGTGGTGTTGCCCGGTTTTGACCCCACACTGGCCCCTGGTCCGTTCAGGGGCATTGCCAAAACCGACCCCCACAGGTTCAGCCATCCCCAACACGCGATGGTGGCGTTGCTTGGCAAGCTCGATGTGGCCCCTGATGAGGTGACCGAGCTGACCGGGTCGGAAAAAAATCCACCGGTGGCACGCACCGCCATGATCCGGGCCGCTTTGACCCTGCCCTCCCATTCTGCCCGCTGGCCGGAGGTGCGAACGCACCTTGGCAACGCGAATATCGAGGCCGCCACAGCCGGCCTTGCTTTGATCAAAGCGCCGACCCCCGATCTTGAGGCCCGGGCCATTGCGGTGGCGGCGGGGGCCGCTCTGGAGGCTGGCAAATCGGTGGGGATCATCAGTGCGGACCGGGCTTTGTCGCGCCGGATTTGCGCCGAGCTGGACAGGTTCGGTATCGAAGTCGATGACAGCGCCGGCATACCCCTGGCCCAGTCCGAAGCGGGGCGCCTGCTGCGCGAAGTCGTTCAAACCGCTATTGGCGATTTTCGTCCAGCCGCTCTGGTCGCCCTGCTTGACAAGGCCGGGATACAGCTTGGGGCCGGTCGGGGGCCTATGGCGCGCCTGCTCGAAAAACTGGAACTTGGCGCCCTGCGTGGCCGTTTCGCCGGGGCCGGCCTGGCGGGTATTCGCGCCCTTGTCGTCGCCAATCTTGAACAAAAGCTCGACCATGCCCCCATAAATTACACCAACCGGGACGCCGCCGGATTGCTTGATCTGCTCGATCGCATCGAGGCTGCTTTCGCGCCGCTTGTGGCCGCTCTGGCCGCCGTACCCATTCAAATTGGCCCCCTTGGTCTGGCCCTGTCCAGAACACTGGATGCCCTGTGCGAACCGGGCCCCGACAAACCGAACCCATTCTGGCAGGGCCGGACCGAACTGGCCGATTTTCTGGGCGTTCTGGCCCGGGACCATCCCCTGGCGCCAAAGCTGGACCGCCACCATGTGGTCGAGGCGCTGGTCGGATTAATGGCCGCCGAAACCGTATACCCGGCCCGGCCCGGCCCGACCAAAATCAACATCTGGGGACCCATCGAGGCCCGGCTGCAAACCGCCGACCTGATGGTGCTTTGCGGATTGAACGAGGGGCTTTGGCCGCCAATAGCCGATCCCGGCCCATTCCTTAACCGACAGATGCACCTTGATGCCGGACTGGCGCCCCCGGACCGGCGTTCGGGGCTGGCGGCCCACGACTTTGAAATGGCCAGCGGCAACCGCTCGGTGCTCTATTCTTGTTCGGCAAGGATCGGGGCCAGCCCCGCCGACCCCTCCCGCCTGCTGCAGCGCCTGGCCGCCATTGTCGGCAAGCACAATTATGAGGCCATGGCCCGGCGTGGGGCGGTCTGGCTGACAAAAGCCATTGCCATGGACCATGTGGCCGCGCCCGTCCCCGCCGCCCGGCCCGCGCCCTGTCCGCTCGCCGCCCTGCGGCCCCGCTCGCTAAGTTTTACCGAGATCGAAACCCTGATCCGCGACCCCTATGCCATTTATGCAAAATATGTGCTCGGTCTGCGCGCCCTTGATGACCTCGACCGGGAACCGGGCCCTGCCGACCGCGGCTCACTGGTCCACGACATCCTTTCCCAATTTGTTCTCTCGGGGGGCGACCCCCTGTCTGCTGACGCGCCGGCCCGTTTGGAAAAGATTACGGTCACGGCGCTGGCCGCCTTTAACGACACGCCCCACCGCCGCGATATCTGGCTGGCCCGGATCGCGACCATTGGCGCTGACTGGCTGAAATGGGAAAAAGACCGCCGCCAGCCTGTCGTTCGTCGTCATGGGGAAATCAAGGGCCGGGTTACCCTGAACGTGGCCGGTCAGGAGTTTACCTTGCGAGGGCGGGCCGACCGCATCGACGAAATGGCCGACGGCACCCTTGAAATCATCGATTTCAAAACCGGTGGCGTGCCCGACAAAACCACCATGCGCCAGTTTTTGGCCCCCCAGTTACCCCTGGAGGCGGTCACCGCAGCCCTTGGCGGGTTTGAGGGCATTCCGGCGGCCAGCATATCGGCAATGGAATATGTCAAACTTTCATTTGGCCCCGTCGCGCTGGATTCAACGCCATTCCCCCTCGATGGCCTGTCATCAACCGAGGTTGCCGATGGCCACTGGCGCCGGGCCAGCGCCCTGATCGAAGCGCTGCTCAACACCGCCGATCAGCCGTTTCACTCCCATCTCCTGCCCAATCCAAAACAGCGGTACGCCGGGGACTTCGACCAACTCGCCCGGGTCAGGGAATGGGCCACCCTCGGCGACGGAGAGGGGGAAGCGGAATGAGCGATCCGCTGGCCATTTCCCACCAGACCCGCGCCGATCAGCACGCCGCCGCCAGCCCGGCCAACAATGCCTGGGTGCGGGCCAATGCCGGCTCGGGCAAGACCTTTGTGCTCACCCGGCGGGTGCTGCGCCTGTTGCTGGCCGGCACGCCCCCGGACGAAATTCTGTGCCTTACCTACACCAAGGCGGCGGCGGCCGAAATGCGCACCCGGGTGGCCGAGATCCTCGCCGGCTGGACCATGATGGCCGAGAATGAACTCATCGCCGAACTGAGCGATCTTGAGGGCGCGCCCCCTGATGAGAAAAAACTGACGACCGCCCGGGCCCTGTTTGTTTCGGCTTTGGAAACCCCCGGCGGGCTGAAGATCAACACCATTCATGCCTTTTGCGAAAAAGTGCTCCGCCGTTTTCCCCTCGAAGCCGGGGTGCCGTTTAATT
>JAADFY010000208.1 GCA_013152625.1 Alphaproteobacteria bacterium | reverse complement strand
AAGCCGGGCGCACGCCCCATGCCCTGATGACCTATGGTCTTTACCTGAGGGCCCGGGCCGGAGATGCCGCGCGCGGGGACATCCGTCATTATGCGGTCACCACCCCTAAAGCCGCCCATAGCCCCCTCGCCGAAGCCTACCTGGGCGCGGCACTGGCGTTGGTCGGGGAAAATGATCTGGCCAAAGAGCGTTTTAAGCAAGCCCTGACCACCGAATGGAAATATAAACGCCACAATGGTTTTTATGGCTATGGCAGCATCCTGCGGGACCGGGCCGCGACCATTACCCTGTTGGCGGAATCCGGGCTGGGCGATGACCTGCTGTTTGAAGCGGGGAGCGCGCTCGAAAAACTAACCGCGCAACAGACTTGGTTCAATACCCAGCAACAGGCATGGCTGGTTCGGGCCGCCAGCGTCCTGTCCGGGGATGAGGCCCTGTCGCTTGCCGTGGATGACAAAGCCCTGACCGACCTGAAAGCCACATGGCGCCATGACGTCACAGGCAACCTGACCGTGACCAATCAGGGCACCAACCCCATTCGCTTTGTGGAAACCGTGCGTGGTCTGCCCGCCGAGGCCCCTGCGCCTGTGGCAAATGGCGCGACCATAAATCGCCGTTATCTGGATCTGAAGGGTCGGCCAGTGGATATGGATAATATCCGCCAGAATGACCGCTTTATCGTCCTGATTACCGGCGCGACTGAGCGTAATGGGACCGAGGCCAGCCTGATACTGGATATGCTACCCGCCGGGCTTGAGATTGAAAATATGACCGTTGGCGGTGACAGTCAGCTCAGCCAGTATAAATTCCTGCCGCGTCTGTCCCCATCGCGTTATAGTTCGGAACTGGATGACCGTTATTTTGCCGTGCTGGATAACCGCTATAAAAGATCCTTTGCCTATGCCTATATGGTGCGGGCCATAACGCCGGGAACCTATGTTCAGCCGCCGGTGATGATAGAGGATATGTATCAGCCGGAATATCGCGCCGTGGGCAAGGCCGGAACCGTCACAATTCACAAAGGCACCCAGTGAAACGCCTTATCCTTCATATCAGCCTTGGGGCGGCTCTCTGCATCCTTCTGGCCTTTGGGGCCTTACAGGGCTGGTATGGCTGGTACGCGGCAAGCCATCCCCTTGATCTGAGCCGTCTGGACAGGCGCGGTAGCCTGATCCTTGACCGGGCGGGCAGCTATATGCATATGTTCGCGGCCAAGGACGGTATTTTCCGTCTGAAGGCCGATATATCCCATGTGGACCCGCGTTATATCCGGACTTTAATCGCCTTTGAGGACAAGCGGTTTTACGACCATGACGGCGTTGATTATCTGGCCCTGTTCCGGGCCACCGCACAGGCAATAAAAAATGGCCGGGTTATATCGGGCGGCTCCACCCTGACCATGCAGGTGGCGCGCCTGCTGGAGCCACGACCGCGCACATGGCAGAGCAAGCTGATTGAAATGGCCCGGGCGGCGCAATTGGAAGACCGGTTTTCCAAACAGGATATTCTGAATATTTACCTGACCCTCGCCCCCTACGGCGGGGCCTATGAGGGGGTGCGGGCGGCAAGCTGGCATTATTTCGGCCGGGAGCCAAAGGATATGACCTGGGGCGAGGCCGCCCTGCTGACTGTCCTGCCCCAAAGCCCGTCCCGCTTTCGCCCGGACCGCCATCCCGCTGCCGCCGCCATGGCCCGGGACAAGGTGCTGGCCAGAGTGCAGGGTGCGCTGGGCATCAGCAAAGCCGACCTTGCCGCCAATGAGGGCGACCGCCTGCGCCTGTCGCGGAACAAAAAGCATCCGGTCACCGCCTATCATCTGGCCTTTCGTCTGAAAGACCGGAAAGATGATTTTGACACGGTAAAAACAACCCTTATGGCCAGCTATCAGGGCGGAGCAACGGACATAATAAGCCGGGCGGTGAACCGCCTTGCCCCCGGCATGACCGCCGCCGCCGTTATCATGGACAGCCGCACCGGAGAGACCATCGCCTATGTGGGCTCCCCCGATTATTTCAATGAGGCCCGCGCCGGGGCCGTGGATATGGTCCGGGCCATACGTTCCCCCGGATCCACCCTGAAGCCCTTTATCTATGGCATGGGCTTTGATGATGGCTTCCTGCATCCCCTGACCCTGATCCGGGATGAGAAGGTGCGGTTCGGCGATTATGCCCCGACCAATTTCCGGGATCGCTTTCATGGTGAGATTTCCATCCAATATGCCCTGCGGCATTCGCTTAATATTCCCGCCGTGAAGGTGCTGTCGCGGGTGGGTGCCCAGCGTTTCGCAGCCAAACTGGCCCTCGCCCAAGTGCCGCTGGATATTCCGGGGAACCAGGGGGCGGGGCTGGCGCTGGCCCTCGGCGGGGCAGGTATTTCGCTGGAGGATCTGGTACGGCTCTACGGCGCATTGGCCGGGGATGGCCATGTGCGGCCCGAACGCCTGCGAATGGCTGACAAGCTCACAGCCGGTGCCCCCCTCATCAGCCCGACCGCGCGCAGTTACCTGCAGCGCATATTAAAAGGCGTTGCACCACCCGCCGACCTTATGCCCGCATCCCTGCGGCAAAAGGGTCGCCGGATTGCCTTTAAAACCGGCACCAGCTGGGGCTTTCGGGATGCGCTGGCCATTGGCTTTGATGACCGCTGGGTGATCGGGGTCTGGGTCGGCAAGGCGGATGGCACGCCCAATCCGGGCCATTATGGGGCCAAAACGGCGGCTCCGATCCTGTTTGACCTGTTCGCCATGATGCCTAAGAACAGCCCCCGTGAAATCAGGCCCCGCGAAATCCGGGTAGCGGAAAGTGACAAGGTTAATTGGCAGCTGTCACGCCTCAGCCCCCTGCAACGGCATTTTGACCAGCCGCCCTTGAAACGCTATGCCGCCATAAGTCCGCCGCCCGTCATCCAATTCCCGGTCCCCGACAGCCAGATCAAGCTGCCCAAAGCCCACCGTCCGGTCTATGTAGAGGCCACCGGCGGCACGGGCAGTCTATCGTTGTTGGTAAACGGCGAGCC
>JAADFY010000207.1 GCA_013152625.1 Alphaproteobacteria bacterium | reverse complement strand
TGGTTTTTATCAGTGTCGGGGTGCTGCCGAACACGGAACTGGCCGAAAAGGCCGGGCTTGGTGTCGATAACGGTATCCGGGTCGATGAAATGTTATTGACGGCCGATGGGTCGATATCGGCGATTGGCGATTGCGCGTCGTTCGTCCACCGGCGCAGTGGCCGGCAGGTGCGCCTTGAATCGGTGCAAAATGCGGTGGATCAGGCCAAATGTGTGGCGCAACGGATCATGGGAACCCCCGCCCCTTACGATGCGGTGGCCTGGTTCTGGAGCGATCAGGGAGCTGCAAAGTTGCAGATCGCCGGGCTGACCGATCAGGCCGATACCAGAGTTGAACGCACCGGCGACCGCCCGGACAAATTAAGCGTTTTTTCGTTCTCGGGGGGCGAGTTTTTAGGGGTGGAGACGGTCAATACGCCGGGGGATTTCATGGCGGCGCGCAAATTACTGGAGGCGGGCCACAGGATCGAACTTGCCGAGCTAGAGGCAAACGATTTCAATCTGAAAGACATGCTTGCAAAATTACGGCGTTAAGTCATAGACAGAACCCCGACATGAGCATTGCAGGTAAATTACAGGGTAACGAACAAACCGGCGGGCGCCTGACATGCCCTTCGGGGCGGCGATCAAAGCCAACCAAAGAGGCGGGCGGACGGCAGATTGTCGATCTTTCCACCTACACGCCTTATTTTCTGACCGCGGTCACCAATGCCATATCCCGGGGCGCCTCCCAGATTTACCTGAAAATGTTCGGAATCGGGATTGTCGAATGGCGGGTCATTTCCATGCTGGCCATCGAGCCGCGCATCACGGCAAAGCGAATTTGCGATGTGATCTATCAGGACAAATCGGGCACCAGCCGGGCCCTGAAGCATCTTTTGGCGGAAGGCAATTTGGCATTCGAGGCCCCCGAGGCTGATCCGAGACGCAAAATCTGGTGGCTGAATGACAGGGGCTACGACTTGCATGACCGGATATTGGAAATTGCCCTGGCCCGGGAGCGCGAGCTGATCGAGGGGGTGGACCCGGACGATCTCGAGGCTTTTTTGCGGGTCATTCGCCGGATGCGGCAAAACGTAGACAAGCTGGGCATGGCGCGGGAAGACGGGGCCTGAAACCGGTCAGATATCAGTGTGTGGCGGCGGGCGCTTTTGTACAGAATATCCAATTCCAGCGCCCCGCCACGTCGGCTAGAGCCTATTTTGTTTTGATGGAATCAAAACAAGGCTCTTGTGTCTTTGTTGACGCGTGTCATTTGTCCGATAACCGGTGTCCACTTATCGGTGACACGCTCTAAAACGGCAATCCCACATAATTTTCTGCCAGGGAAGTCTGGGCGCTTTTTGAGGAAAACAGATATTCAAGATCGGTTTGCTGCAATTGGTCGTCAAAGGGGGAATTATCGGGGAACCGGTGCAAAAGCGTGGTCATCCACCAGGAAAACCGCTGGCCTTTCCACACCCGCGCCAATGCTTTTTGCGAATAATTATCGAGGCCCCGGTCGTCGCCGTTCTCATAGTGGTCGAGCATGGCGTGATAAAGATAGTAGATGTCTGAGGCGGCGCTGTTAAGGCCCCGGGCGCCGGTGGGGGGCACGATATGGGCGGCGTCACCGGCGAGGAACATCTGGCCATAACGCATGGGCTCGGCGACAAAACTGCGCAAGGGGGCGATGGATTTTTCAACCGAGCGGCCGGTTATCAACGCATCGGCCACATCTTCGGGCAATCGCCGTTTGAGTTCGGCCCAGAACGCCTCATCGGACCAATCCTTTACCCTGTCGGTCAGCGGCACCTGAATATAATAGCGCGACAAGATCTGCGAACGCAGGGAACACAGGGAAAAACCACGCTGATGATTTGCGTAAATGAGTTCGGGGGATACCGGTTTTGTCTTTGACAGAACGCCCAGCCAGCCAAACGGATAGACGCGCTCATATTCCGTAATTCTGTCCTTGGGGATCGACGCCCGGCTGACCCCGTGAAAACCATCTGCGCCAATAATAAAGTCGCAATCGATGCGCCGCTTTTCGCCCTCAAATTCATAGCTCAGGTACGGCTTTTTGGACGTCATATCGTTCGGCGTCACATTTTCGGCGTGGTGAATGACGTCGCCACCCATTTTTTCCCGGGCCTCATAGAGATCGCGGGTCAGTTCGGTCTGGCCGTAAACAATCACCGAATTGCCGCCGGTCAGGGATTTGAAATCCACCCGCTCGCGCCGGTCGTCAAAGGCGATATATATCCCGTCATGAATTTCGCCCTCGGCGTCCATGCGCTGACCGCACTTCGCCTCACGCATGAGATCGGCAAACCCGTGTTCGAGCACGCCGGCACGGATGCGCCCCAGAACATACTCACGGGCGCGCTTTTCGAGCAGAATATTGTCGATGCCCCGTAAGTGCAAAAGCTGGGACAGCAGCAGCCCGGACGGCCCGCCGCCGATTATGCCCACCTGGGTTCTAGTGTGATTACGCATGGCCGCTGGTTCCTGACTTTAAGCGTCTAATCCACGCATTCCAGCAACATGGTGCCGGCGCCGGTGTTGGAAATCGGGATGTGATAGTTCTGGTGCAGGGGATTGACCACTTCGGTCAGGGCGCCGCGCATCATCATCCACATCAAGAATTCGGTGCCCTGGGCTCCGGCCTGCCGAACCAGTTCATGGCGGGAGATTTTGGTCAGTTCTTCAGGATCGGTGACGATTTTTTCCATGCACATGCGGTCAAAATCCTTGTTGATGAATCCGGCCCGCTCACCATCAAGCTGGTGGGACAGGCCGCCGGTGCCCAAAATCACCACCTTGATATCCTCCGGGTACGACCGGATGGCCCGGCCAAGGGCTTTGCCGAAATCGAGGGCCCGTTTCAGGGTCGGTATGGGGTGTTGCACGGTATTGGCGCTGATCGGGATCGCCCGCGGCATGTGGGGATCTTCGCCCAGCCGGGGCCAGAACAATTGCATGGGTACCGTAAAGCCATGGTCCACGGGCAGTTCCTGGCACGAGGTAATGTCGAA
>JAADFY010000206.1 GCA_013152625.1 Alphaproteobacteria bacterium | reverse complement strand
AATATCTGAAGGGCTTGGTCTGGGATGGCGTCGACCGATTGGACATTTGGTTGATTGACTTTATGGAGGCGGAGGATACCCCCCTCAATCGAGCAATTGCCAAAATTGTCCTGGTGGCCGCTGTGCGAAGGGTTCGGGAACCCGGCGTGAAATTCGACACCATCGCTGTCCTTGAGAGTGATCAGGGCACCGGAAAATCGACCGCGCTGCGCATATTGGCCGGCGACGAAAACCTTTCGGACCAGGACATCCTAACGCTTGATGCAAAACAGCAGATGGAGCTGTTGGAGGGAGTCTGGTTGCACGAGCTTTCGGAATTGTCCGGCTTCAACAGGACCGAACTCAACAAAATTAAAAGTTTTGCATCCCGGCAGATTGACCGGGGTCGACCCGCATATGGCCGCTTTCGCGAAGATCGGGCGCGCCAAGGGATATTCATCGGGACCGCCAAAACGAAAACACCTATCTCCGAGACCGCACTGGAAACCGAAGGTTCTGGCCCGTTCAAACCGGCAAAATTGACCTGGAAAGCCTGAGAGAGGCTAGAGATCAGTTGTGGGCCGAAGCAGCTCAACTCGAGCAAAGCGGGTTCAACATTACATTGCCGGAAAGGCTCTGGTCCGCCGCCGCCGCCGTTCAGGAAAGCCGAATGGAAGACAACCCGTGGGTGGACCAACTGGCCGAAGTGACGGGCAAAATTGTCAACGGCACTGAGCGCATTAGCACAAGAGAAATTTTCAGTCACCTCGAATTACACCCCAACCAACAGCGGTCCCATCACCTCAAACAAATCGCAAATGTAATGAAGCAGATGGGTTGGGAAAATACCAAATATCGCGTCGGAAAAAGAACGGTTCGGGGCTACACCCGCAAGCCAGCTGATAGCAACCCTGCCGCCCCAAAAACCAATGAATATTAAAATGGGTGTGGCATGTGTGGCGTCACCTTTAGGAGGTCGTGGGTGCAAAAGTGGCCAAAAGGTCGCCGACCGGCTGTGCACGCGCGCCGAGCCTCGTAAGCACGTGCCACATGTGCCACACACGCCACATATGTACCTCCCTTTCCGCGACTTCAACCTGGACGGGCGGGGAGTCAGGTGAAGGTTTTGGATGTTGGGAGGTTCCGTCGGACGGGGGTTTGCGGCGCTCGGAATATTGGCTGGACGGCTGGTGAATATATCCTGGTTCCTTTCTGGTTCCTTCTCCCGAGCAGGGGAAATTGTTCGGCATATATCGCCCGTGTTTTCCTTTTATTGGTTGCAATCGCCAAAGGATGTTTTCCAATGAAACACTTTGATCCCACCATTACCAAGCGGGTGCGCAGGCGGAGGCTACAAACCCGTTCCGTTGAGCAGGTCCGCTGGTTCGTAAACTATCACGATCACGATCCCGATACCGGCAACCGCAAACTGCCCACCTTTGTCACCCGGCGAGAAGCCGAGGCCTTTCGGGCCGATCTGATGGCCAAAGTACATGCCGGGGCCTATGTCGACCCTTCCCGTGCCCCTGACATTTTGCAGGCGGTCCAGCATTACCTGGATAATCGACCCAGCGAGGTGAAGAAATCAACGCTTCGCGGTTACCGCGTGGTTGCCAAGGCCATCACCGGACCCTTGCTGGTGGGAACGCCCCGGCAAAGAGTTGAATATTCCCTGTCGGGGTGTTGCCCCATTCCAATGCGGTGCTGTTGCAAATGCTGGGACATGTCTTAACCGCCGATCTAACCACCGCCCAGATCAGAAACTGGCATCGCACGGTTATGGAGCAGGTCGGGCGCTATACCGCCAACCGGGCCCTTTCCATGCTCAAGGCCGTCCTGGCCCTCTGTGAGGAGGACTTTGGGGTTCGCGCTCCCGCCATGCCCACCAATGTGGCGCGGCGCCGTGCTCGGCCCAGGAAACCGATTCTAAGTCTGAACGATGTCGGCCGGTTGATCGACCATGCCCGGTCTGATCCCCAGCGCGGTGTATATTATTCTTTTCCTTTCCTCACCGGTGTTCGCGCCAGCGAGCAGTTGGGATTGTTATGGTCAGAAGTTGACTTCAAGGCCGACATCATTCGCATCGCCCGCATTCAGGAGCGCGACGGCAGCCTCACAGAGGCCACCAAGACCGAGGCCGGGATCAGAGATTTTCCCATGACGCCAATCCTTCGGGAGCTGCTTTTGGCCTGGCGTCTAATATGTCCCCGATTGGATGGGGCACTCTATCGCGTCTTTCCCGGGCCCGGTCGTCTGCAACCCTGGCCCATGCCGCGCAAGGGCGGCGGTCATGCCTTATTATACCAGAACTTTCGCAGGCGCTTCTGGCTTCCCATATTTGCAAAACTGGGTCTGCCCTACGTCACCCCCCATTCGGCCCGCCACAGCTTTATCTCCACGCTTCAAGCCCAAGGTGTTGAGGTTGGTCTTGTCGCCAAGTTGGCCGGTCATGCCAATCCCACCGTGACCCTGGGCCATTATACCCAGGCCGTGCGCGGCGGAGCGGCCGCCATGTCCACTCTGGACGCCGCATTCTCAATGGATGGGAAGGAGACAGCAAGTGTCAGCTAGGGGCTGGACCCTACCCAAACACCCATAGCGGGCGCAGGGCGGCGTTTAGGGGTTCAAATGGCCCGTAAGTTGCCAGCGACACCCAGCACCCGGCTAGCCGGCCCACCTGCTGCCGTACCGCATAGCCCGTCGCGCCCGCCCGGGAGGGCACCGATCCCCCAAAAGACCGGCCTGGCTATACCCTCCCCTCGTCCCCCAGTAAGCACCGCTCGGCACCCCGGCGCGCCGCTCCTGGCGCTTGAAAGCACGGTCGGGATAAATCACGCTCCAGCAACCGCCATTCACTCAGCGTCCGCGTTTGAACGTGCCAAGCCACTGGCTCAGTGATCCATATTCGACAGCGCCTTTAGCTGTGCAAGTGCCACGTGCATTTGTGGGTCAGATAATCCCCGCAGAACCGAGAGCGCCTCAGCCTCCAACGTCAGCCGGTTTTGACTGACAGTGCTGTCGAAGCCGCCCTCCGGAATG
>JAADFY010000205.1 GCA_013152625.1 Alphaproteobacteria bacterium | reverse complement strand
TGGTGCGCGACAAACTGGTAAAAGTGATCCAGTCGCTTTGAGTTTTCGGGGGGAAATACTGCCCGTGGGGCGCACATGATCGAAGTGACCGATCTGGTCAAACGGTTCGGCAAACTCACCGCCGTGGACGGGGTGCGTTTTTCCACGGGTCCGGGGGAGATTTACGGCCTTTTAGGGCCGAACGGGGCGGGGAAATCCACGACTATTTCGTGTATTTCGGGGCTTTTGAAGCCCGATGGCGGCAAAATCACCATCAACGGGTATGACAGTGTCGGCGCGGGGCGCCTCGCCCGACAAAGCCTTGGTATCGTGCCGCAAGACCTTGCGTTGTTCGAAGATCTGCCGGCCCGGGCCAACCTGGCCTACTGGGGCGCTGCGTATGGCTTGCGCGGGCGGGCGCTCAAGGCGCGGGTGGCCGAAGTGCTTGAGGTTATCGGGCTTGCCGACCGGGCGGGCGACCGGCCAAAAACGTTTAGCGGCGGCATGAAGCGACGGCTGAATTTCGGCTGCGGTATCGTGCATGAGCCAAAAACCCTGCTGCTGGATGAGCCCACCGTGGGGGTCGATCCGCAATCCCGGGACAATCTGCTTCATCTGGTGCGCGAGCAGGCGGCAAACGGGGCCAGCATCCTTTATACCACCCATCATATGGCGGAGGCTGAAACCCTGTGCAACCGGCTGGCGATCATCGATCATGGCAAACTCATTGCACAGGGCAGTCTGGCTGATCTGCGTGCCCAGGCGGGCGGGCGCGACATCGTCGAGTTCAAGGGCGTTTTCAGCGAAGATTTCCGCGCCAGCGCGTTTGACGGGAAAGGGATGGGCGGTCCGGGGGAAAACGGCGAAAACGGGTCAATTTCAGTGCTTAAGGCCGACGCCGAAACGCTGGTGCTCGAGGTGGCCAACGGGCCGGAACGGATCGGGGCGATCCTTGAGGAAATTGGCCGGGCCGGGGCCGAGGTGCACCAGACTCTGGTGCGCCAGCCCAGCCTTGAAAGCCTGTTTCTCAAACTTACCGGCACGGCCCTTCGAGGATAACAAATGGGGTTCCTTTTTGCGGTCATTGAAAAGAACCTGAGGCGCCTTCTGGCCGACCGGTGGTCGATTGCCATATGGATCGGTATCCCTTTGGTGCTCGGGGTCATGATTACGGCTGTTACCGGCGGCTCCGGCGAGGCATTGCCCAAAGCACAGGTGATTATTGCCGATGAAGACAACTCGCCGGCCAGCGGCGCCCTAACCGATGTGCTCCGGTCCCCCGGATTTAGCGCCGCGATCGAAATTGAGCAAATGGGCCGAAACGAGGCCATGGCCGAACTGGACGCCGGCCGGGCCAGCGCCGTTCTGGTGATCCCCGCCGGCTTTGGCGAGGCGTTTTTTAACGCAAAACCAACCCGGCTGACACTGTTGGAAAACCCGGTGCAACTGGTGGGCCCGGAGATCGCGGCGTTTTCCGTTGAAGCTCTGACCGACATGGTGTTTTACCTGCAACAGGGGTTCGCCAACCAACTCGTCGTCATCTCCGGGATGGAGCCGGAAAGCCAACGGTCGGCGCTGGGGGGCATGTTTGCAGTATTTGGGGCGCTGACCCAAGCACAGCCGCCGGTGGTCGAGGTGAAAACGGGCAGTTCCGGCGGCGGCGGTTTCGGGCTGGCGCTGTTTCCCGGCCTGTTGATGATGACCCTGATATTTGCCGCCCAGGGGGTGGGGGACGAAATCTGGATCGAGCGCGAGGCGGGAACCCTGCGCCGCCTGTCAAGCACACCGGGCCGGGGGCTGGCGTTTCTGGCCGGGCGGGCCATTGCTGCGGCGATTATTTTTGTTCTGGTGTCTTTGCCCCTGCTGACGTTCGGGTTTTTCGCTTTTGATTTTGACCCTGTTTTAATGCCGGCGACGTTGATGTGGCTGGCGCTGGCCGGGCTGGTGCTGACGGCAATTTTTACCACAGTCGAGATGTTTTCGCCCAACCGCCGGGCCGGGGCGCTTTTTACCATCGCCCTGATGTTTCCGCTTTTAATGGCGGGGGGCAGTTTTTTTCCCTTCGAGGCCATGCCCGAGTTCATGGCCGCGCTGGGCCGCTTGACACCTAACGGCATGATGGGGGAAAGCCTGAACGCCTATCTGGGGGGCGCCAGCGCCGCTGACGCCTTTGGCCAGGCATTGCCGATTTCACTTGCCATCGGCGCGTTTTTCACCGGGGTGGCAACGGTGCGGTTCAACACCGGATTTGGCGCAGGATAATCCATGGGAACAACCGCCAAGCCCAGTGCCCTGTCAAATATCTGGTTCATCGCAATAAACGATGTCCGGCACGCCCTGTCCGACCGGGCCGTGCTGTTGTGGCTTGTTTTAATGCCGCCGGTGTTTTTCTATTTCATCGGCAATGTCACCCAGGCGACATTTTCACAAAACGGACAAAACCTGATCGCGGGCATGGCCCCACCGGCGGTATCGGATTTTGCCGGCCAGCGGCTGGTCACGCTGCTGGAGGAAGCCGGGTTTGAAATTGTTGCCCCCGGCAATGGGGGGGCCGCTCCCGCCGAACGCGAGATTGTTTTAAGCGGCGACATATCGCAGGGGCTGGCGCAGGGCGAAACGGTGACCCTGACCTATGAGGCCGAGGGGCCGACGGCCCGGTTCGAGGCCGCCAAAATCGAAGGGGCGGTGGCGCGGCTGAATATGGAATTAACACTGGCCGTTACGCTAGGCCAGCCGGGAACCGTTGCGGATCGTTTGACCGGATTTGCAAATGCGGAGCGGCTGATCGGGGTCGACATCCGGGCCGGGGGACGTCTGGTGAAGTTGCCCACAGGTATTCAACTGACCGTGCCGGGGATCATGGTCATGTTCACCATGCTGGTCCTTTTGGGTTCGGGGGCGGTGATGCTGTTTTTGGAGCGCGAACGCGGGGTGCTCTTAAGGCTGGCCGCCTCGCCCATTTCGCGCACCGAAATCGTTGTTGGCAAATGGGGGGGCAAAATGGCGCTGGGCCTAATCCAGATCGCCATGGCCATGGCCA
>JAADFY010000204.1 GCA_013152625.1 Alphaproteobacteria bacterium | reverse complement strand
GGCAAACCGGCCAAACGATTTTATGGTTCGATGCACGGACGCGCCTCCACATCGGACGGGAAAATTTTACCAGAATCGCAGTCTGGCCCACATGAGCACGACTATGGTTGACAATCCATTAGTACAAAATGATGTCATTCATGCCCAATTGTGCCGCAAGATCGAGCAAATCGGTGCGGGTGACCCCCGGTTTGAGCCGGTCCACCCTTAGTTCAAGGGCGTTGCGACCGTTGATCGTAACCGGGCGCAATTCCACCGCCGCCAGAACCGCAAACCGCCGGGCGATATCGTTGGCCGCGCCGGAATTCTCAAACACGCCGAGGCCCATGGATATCTCAAGACCACCGGGGGGCACTAACCCCAGGGCCAGGGCCGAGGCGGCACCCGCCGCTCCGTCCGGACTATCCGCAAGGCCAGCGGCACCGTAGCCAAAGGCATGTTGCGCACTGCCGGTGTCAATGGAGGCCACAAGGCGCCGGGTGTCGTCGCCCTCAAGAGGTGCGGGGCCGATATATTTGATTTTTACCCGGGCGGTGCCTGCGGTCCGGTAGCCCAGAATTCCGGCAGCGCGCTCGGACAGATCAATAAGGCGCCCGGAGATAAACGGGCCGCGGTCATTGATCCGTATGGTAACCGCGCGGCCATTTTCCAGGTTGGTCACCCGTACATAAGATGGCAGCGGCAATGTGGGATGGGCGCCGGTTAAGGCCCCACGATCAAAAATCTCGCCATTTGCGGTCAGCCGGCCCTGAAAATTGGGCCCATACCAGGATGCGCGTCCGGTGGCGGTGTAGCCCCGGGGGTCCTGAATGGGCGTGTACCATTTTCCCGCCACCCGATAGGGCTTGCCGGTGGTGTAGTATCCGCCGCCCTTTTTAATCCGCCCCGAATTGACGACACGGGGCGAGGCGGCAACACCAAACTCGGAGGGTGAGAATTTTGTGGCAATGGATGGCCCGGTGCTGTTGGCGCACCCGGCGAGGACGGTTGCCAGAACCCCCAGGAGAATAAACGCTGCGGGGCGCCGCACGAATTTTACGAAAGTGTTGTTCATTGTCGTTTTAACCTGTCCCTGAACGCTCAATAATAGCGCATGGGGCAGCCGAGAGGTGCAAAGCTTGGGATGATGGTTTCGCGAAAGTTACGGGTTTCCCGCTCCCGGCACCCGCCAAGGAATGGATATAAAGCTTTCTTTATATCTTTCGTGCCAGTATAAGAAACTGAACAAGAGACTGGAACAAGAGTCTTGAATAGGAGTCTCGCAAATTGAGTGTGTCGGGCGCCCCCGGGGGCGCGGGCCGGCCAAACCCGGGCGACGCCCCTCCCCTGAAAAAACAAATCGTGGCACATGAACAAACTTGAAAAACTCCTGACCGACCGGGACGTTTTGTTGGCTGACGGGGCCACCGGCACCGCCTTAATACCTTTGGGGCTGACCTCGGGCCAACCGCCCGAGATGTGGAATTTCGAGCATCCCGACCGCATAACCAACCTGCATCGCTCTTATGTGGAGGCGGGGTCGGACATTCTGGTCACCAACAGTTTTGGCGGCACCGGGCGCAGGTTGCGCCTGCATGATCTGGACAACAAGGTTATCGAAATCAACGCCATGGCCGCGGGACTGGCCGCCGAGGTTGCCGGCAAATCCAGCCGGCCGGTGGTGGTTGCCGGGTCTGTGGGACCCACCGGCGATCTGATGGTTCCGCTTGGTCCCCTGACATACGAGGGGGCGGTGGAGACATTCATCGAGCAGATGACCGGCTTGAAAAAGGGTGGTGCCGATCTGGTCTGGATCGAGACCATGTCGGCAGCCGAGGAAATCGAGGCCGCCATCGAGGCCGCAGGCGAAGTGGGAATTGCCTGCACGGTATCTGCCAGTTTTGATACCGCCGGGCACACAATGATGGGGCTTTCTCCGGCCAATTTTACCGCCCACATGCGCCAGACCCCGAAAAAGGGCGCCCCACCCATTGCCTTTGGTTCCAATTGTGGTGTCGGGGCTTCCGATCTGCTGGTTGCCGCACTCGATCTGGTGGACAATGCCGGTCCGGTGCCGGTGATCGCCAAGGCCAATGCTGGTATTCCACGCATTAAAGGGTCTGAGGTGGTTTATTCCGGCTCCCCCGATCTCATGGCCGATTATGCGGCTCTGGCCATGGACATCGGGGTGAGGATCATCGGCGGGTGCTGCGGATCGACAGCGGAACATGTGCGGCGGATGCGTGATGTACTGGACACGCACACAAAGCGCGAGCGCCCGGACCGGGAGAGAATTGAACAGGTTCTGGGGGCACTGGTTTCGCCGCCGAACACCCAGAGCGCGAATCGTCCGGCCCGCCGCCGCCGCCGCGCCTGATTGCCGAACGAGGGATCATGGCCGACGAAACTGATGATATTGTCTTAAGCGAACTGGACGATGATACCCTTGTCGAGCAGATGCACGAGGACCTTTACGATGGTCTGCGCGACGAAATCCTTGAAGGTGTCAACATCCTGCTTGCCCGGGGATGGGCGCCATACGATGTCCTGACCAAGGCGCTGGTGGCGGGCATGAAAATCGTCGGCGATGATTTTCGCGACGGCATATTGTTCGTGCCCGAGGTCTTGCTGGCCGCCAATGCCATGAAATCGGGCATGGTCGTTTTACGGCCCCTTTTGGCCGAAACCGGCGCGCCAAAAGTTGGCAAAGTCGTTATTGGTACCGTTAAAGGCGACATTCACGACATCGGGAAAAACCTGGTGGCGATGATGCTCGAAGGGGCGGGGTTTGAGGTCATCAATTTAGGCATCAACACCGATGTGGACGAATTTTTGTCGGCCATTGACGAGCATAAGCCCGACATCTTAGGCATGTCAGCTTTGCTGACCACCACCATGACCTACATGAAAACCGTTATCGAGACCCTCAAACAACGCGGCATTCGTGATCAGCTCATCGTGCTGGTGGGCGGGGCGCCGCTCAACGAGGAATTCGGTGACGCCATTGGTGCTGACGCCTATTGCCGGGATGCTGCGGTGGCCGTGGAAACCGCCACCCGGCTGA
>JAADFY010000203.1:3094-4495 GCA_013152625.1 Alphaproteobacteria bacterium | reverse complement strand
ATCACAAATGGTTTCCTGTCCTCTTGCGCCTGTTATGCAACAAATTGGCTCATACCATTTCATCTCCGTTTAAGGGTTTGAACCCTAGATACACAAACCATGGTCAAAGCAAATAAAGTATGATACTGCCCCGCAGGTCGCCGGTCACAGGGGCCGGAAAACCCTTGGCGCAGGGGAAAAAGCGGTAGTTAAAAGCGGTAGTAAAACGTGCCAACGGTCGCAAGTTCTGGACCCGACGGTCCCAAGCGTAGTAAACGGCACAAGGGCTCGCCCGGGCCGCGTTGATATTGTAACAGGCTAAGAGGAACAACAAACATGAGCGATATCGCAGATCGCGTCCGCAAAATCGTGGTCGAGCACCTGAACGTTGAAGGTGAAAAAGTAACCGAAAAGGCCAGTTTCATCGATGATCTTGGCGCCGATTCTCTCGATCAGGTCGAGCTTGTCATGGCCTTTGAAGAAGAATTCAACGTTGAAATTCCGGACGACGCCGCCGAAGCGATACAAACCTTTGGCGATGCGGTTTCGTTCCTCGAAAAAGCTGCAAAATAGCGCCAGCCCGCAATCCGCAAAACCGCACTGCACCGTATTTTGCAGGACCGGTAGAGCAAAAAGCCGGGATCAGGGCGACCGGCGCCCGGCTCGGGCGCGGTACCCGGAATAGTCTCCACCTGAAAGGTTAATTTCGCCAGAAAGGCCAACAATGAGCTTGCGGCGTGTTGTTGTCACCGGAATGGGTATGGTGGGCCCCCTTGGCTGTGGGGTGGAAGCGGTATGGCGCAACCTGATTGCCGGGAAAAGCGGCGCCAGCCGGATCGAGCGGTTCCGGGTGGACGACATTGCCTGCCAGATCGCCTGTCAAATTCCCCCCGGCGCCTATGCCGACGGCAAATATAATCCCGATGAATGGATGGAACCGAAGGAACAACGCAAGGTTGATCCGTTCATTGTCTTTGCCATGGCCGCCGCCACCCAGGCCATTGCCGACGCCGGGATCGAATTCAAAAACGAATATGCCCGCGAACGCGCCGGCACCCTGATCGGGTCCGGAATTGGCGGCGTCGGCACCATCTATGAGGCTGCGGTAACCCTGCACGAACGCGGGCCGCGCCGGATCAGCCCGTTTTTCATTCCCGGTCGCATTATCAATCTTGCCGCCGGCCAGGTTTCGATCCGGTTCGGGCTCAAGGGGCCAAATCATGCGGTCACCACCGCCTGCTCCACCGGGGCCCACGCCATCGGCGATGCGGCGCGCATGATCTCGCTCGGCGACGCCGAAGTCATGGTTGCCGGCGGCTCCGAATCGCCGGTCAACCGGTTATCGGTTGCCGGTTTTGCCGCCTGCCGCGCCCTGTCCACCGGCTTTAACGATCAGCCCGAAAAAGCCTCGCGCCCCTATGA
>JAADFY010000203.1:0-3067 GCA_013152625.1 Alphaproteobacteria bacterium | reverse complement strand
GGCGAGGGCGCCGGCATCGTGGTGCTTGAAGAACTCGAATATGCCCGGGCGAGAGGCGCTAAAATTTACGGCGAACTCATCGGTTATGGCCTGTCCGGCGATGCCTATCACATAACCGCGCCGGCCCCGGATGGCGACGGCGGCCTGCGCTGCATGAAAGCGGCGGTAAAACGGGCCGGAATTTCCCCCGCCGATATCGACTATATCAACGCCCACGGGACCTCGACCCCCCTTGGCGATGAAATCGAGGTGGGGGCGGTGGCCCGCCTGCTTGGGCCTGATGTCGACACGGTTACAATGTCCGCAACCAAGTCCGCGGTCGGGCATCTGCTTGGCGCCGCCGGGGCCATCGAGGCGATATTTTGCCTGCTGGCCATGCGGGACAGTATTGTGCCGCCAACCATCAATCTCGATAACCCCTCGGTGGACACCCCCATTGATCTGGTGCCCCACACGGCAAAATCCATGCCGGTCAATGTGACCCTGTCCAATTCCTTCGGTTTTGGCGGAACCAATGCCTCGCTGATTTTCCGTAAAACCGACTGAATTTCCCCTTTTTTGTCGGTAATTCCCTCAAGGGGCTACTTGTATTCGCCCCAATGATCGCGAAAATACCCGGAAACGCCCGATAAATATCTTGATTGGAAACTGAAAAAACAATGTCCCAGGCCAAAACATCCCCAAGACGAAAGAAAAAGCAGCGCCGCCGTCCCAGTGCGTTCCTTCAGGTCCTCAACGGGCTTTTGATGCTGCTGGTACTGGGCATTGGCGCCGTTGTGGCGTTGGCCTATTACGGGTTTGATCAGTTCTACCGGGCCTCCGAAACCACCGCAGATTCGGTGTTTGAGGTGGAACGTGATTCGGGTCTGCGCGTGATTGCCAACAAGTTGGCCGCCGCCGGCCTTATTTCCAATTCCTTTGTGTTCCGCTTTGCCGTGACCGCCCAGAGCCGGGACGTTTCCATCAAGGCGGGCGAGTTCCGCATTGCCGCCCGGGCGTCCATGGCCGACATATTAGAGGAAATCACCGAGGGCCGGGCCATTCAGTACACTGTGACCATTCCCGAGGGCTTTACCTCATGGCAGGTTGTCGAGCGGCTGAAAACAGCGGCCAATCTGACCGGAGAACTCGAGGGCGTGCCCGCCGAGGGAACCTTGTTGCCCGACACCTATTCGTTTGCACGTGACGCGACCCGCCAGTCGGTTCTCGATGTCATGCTGACGGCCCAGGCGGCGTCCCTGGCCGAAATATGGGCCGGGCGAGACCCCGATCTGCCCATTCAGACGCCCCAGGAACTGGTTATTCTTGCCTCGATCGTGGAAAAGGAAACCGGGGTTGCCGCCGAGCGGCCAAAAGTTGCCGGCGTCTTTATCAACCGGTTGCGCCGCAACATGCGCCTGCAATCCGACCCCACGATTATTTATGGCATAACCGGCGGTGAGGGGACCCTGGGACGTGGTCTGCGCCGGTCGGAAATTGATGCCGAAACGCCTTATAATACCTATCAGATCAATGGTTTGCCCGTGGGGCCGATTGCCAACCCCGGCATAGATGCTTTAAAGGCGGTGGCCAACCCTGAGGTCACCGAAGCGCTCTATTTTGTCGCCGACGGCACCGGCGGTCACGCCTTTGCCAACACCTATGCCGAGCACCGCAGGAATGTCGCCGCCTGGCGCAAGATTGAGGCGGCCCGCGAAGCGGAGAAAAAAGATCGGCTGGATGCCGAAGCCGAAGCTGAAGCTCAGGCCGCCCGCGATGATCTGCAGGCAGAGGCAGAAGCCGCCGCCGGATCCGGCGGTTGATGACCCGGGCCGGAAATAGCCTGCTCCAGTCCATGACCGGGTTTGCCCGGGCGACCGGCACCTTCGATCCTGTGGCGTTCTCTTGTGAAGTGCGCACCGTAAATGCCCGGGGCCTCGACATCCGTTTGCGATTGGCCGCTGGCCTGGATGGGCTGGAGGCCTCGGTTCGGCGTCTGGTTTCTGCCCGCTTCAGTCGTGGCTCGTTAAGCCTCTCCGTTGCGATGACCAGCGCCGCTGACCGGGCGCAAATCAGTGTAAACGAACCGGCGCTGGCGGCGGTTCTGGCGGCCATGGCAGATATTTCGGAACGGGTAAAAGCAGACCCGCCCCGTCTGGATGCAATATTGGCCTTGAAAGGCGTTCTGGAGACCTCGGAGCCTGAACTTTCCGCTTCGACCGAAAAACAGGTTCATGGCGCCATTCTGGATACCATCGAGCGGGCTCTGGATGACCTCGTGTCCGCCCGTCGGGTTGAAGGGGCGCAGTTGGGAGAGATTTTAGGAAGCCTGCTTGATGAGATCGAAACACTGACCGCCGCCGCAAAAGACCATCCCGCCCGCACCCGCTCCGCCATTCTCGCCCGTTTGCAAAATCAGATCGCCGAACTGATGGAAAATCAGGCCGGCCTGTCAGAAGATCGCCTGCATCTCGAGGCCCTGGTGCTGGCCACCAAGGCCGATATTCGCGAAGAACTCGACCGGCTGAAGGTTCATGTCAGTGCCGCCCGGGATTTGCTGGCCGGCGGTGGCCCCATCGGGCGGCGGCTCGATTTTCTCTCCCAGGAATTTAACCGTGAAGCCAACACCTTGTGTTCGAAATCCAATGATGTGTCCCTGACCGCCATCGGCCTTGATCTTAAAGCCGCCATCGACCGGCTGCGCGAGCAGGTGCAAAATCTTGAATAGGTGCCCACCAGCGGTGACTGGCAAGATGTTGATCGCAGGGAGGCCGGCATGACCATCTCCCGGCGCGGTGTCATGCTGGTCATAGCCTCGCCCTCCGGGGCGGGAAAGACCTCCATTACCCGGGCCCTGTTGCGCACCCATGACCAGTTGGCCCTCTCGGTATCGATAACCACCCGGCCCCGGCGCACCAATGAGACCGATGGCGTTGATTATCACTTCAAGTCCGTTGAGGAATTCGAGTTCATGCGCCAGCGGGACCAATTGCTCGAATGGGCCCAAGTGCACGACAATTTATACGGCACCCCCCGGGCGGAGGTTGACGAAAAAATCGCCAGCGGTGTGGACGTGGTGTTTGACATC
>JAADFY010000202.1 GCA_013152625.1 Alphaproteobacteria bacterium | reverse complement strand
ACTCAAGGTCAGTGCCGTTATGGGGGACGGTGCCTTCGCGGGTGGCGCGCACGGCGGCAATGGCCAGCGAACGGGTTTTGGCGCCGTTAAATTTCGCCGTGCGGGCGGCGTCGGCCACCAGATGGGCCATGATGGCCTCCAGCCGGTTGTGGGCGGCGTGGTGGATGTGGTCGGCCTTGGTGGCGGCAAACACGATCCGGTCAATGCGCCGGGCAATAAGGGCGGTAAGGGGATTGTTGGCCCCCGTGCGGTAACAGGCCAGAATGCGCACCAAAGCCGATTGCAGATCGCCCAGGGCGGCCGGGCCGGCGTTTAAGGCCGCCAGGGTGTCCACTAGCACAATCTGCCGGTCCAGCCGGGCAAAATGATCGCGAAAAAACGGTCTGACCACCCGGGATTTATAGGCCTCAAAGCGCCGTTCCATCATGGCGTACTGGGTGTTGTGGGGGGCCGGGCCAGTCAACGCTGGCAGGGGGGCAAAGGTCAACGCAGGGGAATTTTCCAGTTCGCCAGGCATCAAGAACCGCCCCGGAGGCAGGGTTGAAAAGGCATGCTCATCGGCGCGACAGGCCATCAGATAGGACTTGAATTTATCCGAAAGCTGTTCTGCGACCGCTTCATCGGGCACGGCAAGGGGATCGATTTTTTCCATGTGATCGAGCCAGCTTGCGGCCAGGGCTGCCCGGGCCGGCTGATTGGCCAACGCCAGCGCCTGTTCGCTCCACTGGGCGAAAGAAAGGCTCAGGAGGGGCAGGTCCAAAAGCCATTCGCCGGGGTAATCAACAATATCGAGGTTTAATACGCTCGGCCCGGTCAGCCCGCCCAACCAGGTGCGGCTTTGATATTTGAGTTTCAGGCGCAACTGGGAAATTCTGGTGGTGCTCTGGGGCCATTTGGGTTTTTTTGCCGTTAAATCGGCCAGATGGCGCTCATAGGTGAAACGGGGCACCGACGGATCGGGTTGTTCGGCCAGCCGGGCGCCAATCAGGCGTCCTTCGGCCAGAGGCGAAAACAGTGCCAGATTGCCCCCTTCGATCAGATTGTTGACCAGTGAGGTGATGAATATCGTCTTGCCGGCCCGGGACAGACCGGTCACACCGAGGCGGAGGGTGGGGGTAACGGTGCCGGTGGCGGCGCCAATCACATTGTCAAATGCGATACCGAGTTCATCAAGGATTTTGACGGGGCGCTGGGTCATTGGTTCCCAGAGTTAGGGTCCAGACCCATAAACGGGGGCGATATGGCGCTTCAATTGGCAAAAATATGCACGAAGAAGGGTGAAAAGCGGGTTTATCACCCGCTTGAGCCCTCCGCCCTGCGGGTTTTGTTTGTCCTCGCGCCGGACCGGCTGGCAGATTACAGCCAATTGAGCGACCAGGAGGTTATGGCTAATTTGTCCACCTAATGCGTTGCAAAAGCTTGAAAACCATTTGGTTTCCATCGCTCTTGCGCCTGTTATGTGAACAAATTGGCTCATACCATTTCATCTCCGTTTATGGGTCTGGACCCTAGGCTTTTGCCAGTCGATCACCAGGGCAGAGACCTTACTTGCCGATCCTGTCGAGATCAAAGGGCGTGGTCTGGTAGATCTGATTGATCCAGTTTTGAAAAAACAGATGCCCGGTGGCCCGCCAGATGTTCAGGGGCGGGCGGGTGATATCGTTATCGGGGAAATAGTCAACCGGCAGCGGCGGGTCGAGCCCTTCTTTTATGTCGCGCTGATACTCAAGCGCGAGGGTGTTGTTGTCATATTCGAAGTGGTTGAGCATGAACAGCGCCCGTCGGGCCCTGTCCTCGAGCATGCAGATGCCGACCTCGTCGCTATCAATCAATATCTCCACCGATCCGTCGTCGGGCAGGGTATCGCGGTCGATATCATTGTAGCGCGACACGGGGATGGCAAAATCATCGGAAAAACCGCGCAGGTACGGCGAGGTGGGTTGTTTTATCTGATGGCGATAGACCCCAAGGGCTTTTTGCGCCCGGCGGCGGCGTCTGGCCCCGTAAAAATGATATAGCGCCGCCTGAACGCCCCAGCAGATAAACAGGGACGCGTGAACGTTGGTTTTGGTCCAGTTCATGATTTCGACCATCTCAGGCCAATAGCGCACCTCCTCAAACGGCAGGTGGGCGATGGGGGCGCCGGTGATGATGAAGCCGTCGAACTTGCGCCCGCGCACCGCTTCCCAGGTATCGTAAAAGGCCGCCAGATATTCCTTTGGCGTGTTTTTCGATTCATGGGAGGTGATGCGGACCAGGGACAGCTCGATTTGCAACGGGGCGGCCCCCACCAGCCGGGCAAACTGGGTTTCAGTGCTTTGTTTGTCGGGCATAAGATTGAGCAAACCCACCTGCAGGGGGCGAATGTCCTGGCGGGCAGCCCGGGCGGAGGTCATGACATTGACACCCTCGGCTTCAAGGGTTTTAGCGGCCGGCAGGTTGTCCGGGATCTTGATGGGCATTTCGGGGGGGACCTTGTTTTGCGGTTAGTCCGCAGGGCGTTGGGCAATCGCTTTGCGCATGAGGGCGATGAAGTCCGTGCCATCGCGCACCGTTGCCACATCACTGGCGGTTACGGAATAGCCATGGCGGTCGGCCAGGGCCTGATAGCGGGGCATCCGGTCGGCAAGAATGGCCTCATAACCAAAAACCGCAAATCGGGACGGGTCGATCTCTTCGTCCCGGGCAATCTCATGCAAAGTCTTGTATTCGGCCCATTTCTTTTCCAGCAGGCCGGGCCGGTAATACATGGGCTTGGGGCAGGCTTTGAACCGTTCTACCAGCCTGTCGGCATCGGTTTTTGTCCCTTTGATATGCAGTAAGACCGTGTGTTCGGTCAGGGTTTTGATCACCGGGTCGGCGCTGGCGTCCACATCGATAACCTCGATGAGAGACCCGCCGGTATCGGCGATGAAATTGTCATAACCATAGAGCGCTTTGGCCCGTTCAATGAAATAAGGGATATCGCCCAGGGCGCTGATCTCGGCAATACGGTGCTGGGCCTGCCGGCGCTGGTATTCGCCCAGGGGCAGCCCGCCGCGTTCCGGATCGCCGGGGGCGCCAAGATA
>JAADFY010000201.1 GCA_013152625.1 Alphaproteobacteria bacterium | reverse complement strand
GGCTCCACCGATTTCGAAAAAGCCAAATCAAAACTGCCCCTGTGCATGGGCAAGACCATTGGCGGCGAGCCGGTGATCACCGATCTGGCCCGTATGCCCCATCTGCTTATTGCCGGCACCACCGGGTCGGGCAAGTCCGTGGCCATCAACACGTTTATCCTGTCGCTGCTTTATCGGTTTAGCCCCACCGATTGCCGGCTGATCATGATCGATCCAAAAATGCTCGAACTTTCGGTCTATGACGGCATTCCCCATTTGCTGACCCCGGTGGTTACCGATCCCGCCAAGGCGGTTACTGCCCTAAAGTGGGCCGTGCGCGAAATGGAAGACCGCTATCGCAAGATGTCCAAGATCGGGGTGCGCAATATCGATGGTTTTAATGCCCGGGTGTCCAACGCTGCAAAAAAGGGTGAGACCATCACCCGCACCGTCCAGACCGGTTTTGACAAGCATACCGGTGAGCCCATGTTCGAAAGCGAGAGTTTTGACCTCGAACCATTGCCGTTCATTGTTGTTGTTGTTGACGAAATGGCCGATCTGATGATGGTGGCCGGCAAGGACATCGAGGGCGCTATACAGCGGCTGGCCCAGATGGCCCGGGCCGCCGGCATTCACCTCATCATGGCCACCCAGCGCCCGTCCGTCGATGTGATCACCGGCACCATCAAGGCCAATTTTCCCACCAGGATATCCTTCCAGGTCACCTCGAAAATAGACAGCCGCACTATTTTGGGTGAGCAGGGGGCAGAACAGCTGCTGGGCATGGGCGATATGCTGCATATGGCGGGCGGCGGGCGCATCCGGCGGCTGCACGGGCCGTTTGTTGCCGATGGCGAGGTCGAGGAAGTCGTTGCCCATCTTAAAAGCCAGGGGTCGCCCGAGTATCTTGAATCCGTCATCTCGGAACAAGACGACGATCAGCCCGAGCCTGGCATGGACCTGGGGTCCAGCGGCAACGAGCTATATGACAAGGCGGTGGCCATTGTTTTAGCCGATCGCAAGGCGTCCACCTCCTATATTCAGCGCCGGCTGTCCATTGGCTATAACCGGGCGGCATCGCTGATTGAGAAAATGGAAAAAGAAGGCGTGATTTCCCCGGCCAACCACGCCGGCAAGCGCGAAGTCCTGGTCGGCGACAACGCCGATGGGTATTGACCATCAGCTCCCGTCGCACCCCGATTCACGTGAAACGCCCCCTCGATCATCAACATTTGATGAACGCGCCTTCTTGCCGCAATTGGTGACTATGGGCCATAGTCATCTTCATGGATACGCCCGTTTGAGTTCCACCGGTTAGGACAAGATGTCTTTGCACCAAAAAATCAGCGCCGGTCGGAATGTTTTTGGTGTCTTGCTTGGAACACCGGCTTTTCTTGTTATGGCCGGGTTTGGCCTGCTGGCGGGAACCCTATCGGCCACGGCCCAGCAAACGGCTCGATTTACCACCGAGTTCGCCTCGGTCACCACCGACCGGTTTTCCATAAATTTCGGCCGGATTGCTCCGGAGCCGCAACCGGTTGCACCACCTGCAGAAACCGCCGGTGTGGCGCCAGTAAATGACGGGCCGGTGGATATTTTGTTTCCCACCGATCTGGGCGATGCAACCGCTGCCGACAGCCTCTCCATCGCCAGCATAATTTCCCCGCAGGCGGTGCCGCTGCCCCCCCAGGAAAATGTTGACCTGTTGCGTCAGTCCCGCAATTTGAACGCCACCGGCTTTACCCTAAGCGCCGCCGATCGCACGCTGGTGGCCGCAATCAGCGCCCACCATGCCGCCATTGGCTCCATGGCGGGCCGTTTTTTGCAAGTCGATGCCCGGGGCGGGCGCCAGGACGGCGTCTTTTTCATTGTCCGGCCCGACAAGATCCGTTTCAAATATGCCCCCCCGGCCCGGGAGGAAATCATTTCCACCGGGCGCGGTTTTTACGTGATTGACCGCAAGGCGCGGACAAGTTTTGCCTATCCCCAGGATCGTGTGCCCCTGCGCCAGTTTTTAACCAGAAACGTTGATTTGCTGGCCGCCAACATCGTCGATCTGGTCAAGACCGAGGAAATGGTTGCCATTACCCTGGCCGACGACACACCCATCGGACCGGTCAAGGTTACCTTGATATTCGATCTGGATGGTTATGAGCTGCGCCAATGGTCATTGACCGAACCCGGCGGTGACGAAGTCACATTTTCGGTTTATGACACCCAGAACAACGTCGATATTCCGCGCGGCTATTTCTATATCGATCCCACCTATTCCTCGCCCAACCGCCGCCGCCGTTAATTTCCGCGCCTGACCCGGATTTGCGTCCCGATAAACAGTGCCGGACAAAGGAGATTTGCCGTGCCCGGTTCACTGTCTGTGGCCACCTGGAACATCAACTCGGTGCGGCTGCGATTGCCGACGGTGATTGATTTTTTGCACGCCCACAGCCCGGATGTTTTGTGCCTGCAGGAAATCAAATGCCAGAATGATCAGTTCCCCGCCGACGCGCTGGCAAAAGCCGGTTACCCCCATCAGGCGGTAAACGGCCAGAAATCCTATCACGGTGTGGCCATCATCTCCCGGCTGGAGCTGGCTGATATCCACCGCCGCGATTTTTGCAATGTGGGCGATGCCCGCCATATCTCAGCCAAAGTGTCCGGGCCGGGCGGGCCGCTCCGGGTGCACAATTTTTACATACCCTCCGGCGGCGATGAGCCCAACCCGGAGAAAAACCCCAAATTTCGCCACAAGCTCGATTTTTTCGCTGAATTGCAGACCTGGTTCGACGAACCGGATTTTGACGCCAACCAGATCATTGTCGGCGATTTCAATATCGCCCCCCATGAAAACGATGTCTGGAACCACAAACAATTGCTCAAGGTGGTTAGCCACACCCCCCGGGAAATTGAAATTCTTGATCGTTTGCGAGATCGGCGCAGTTGGGTGGATATTGTCCGCCGGCATGTCCCCACCAGCGAAAAACTATATTCCTGGTGGAGCATCGCGCCCGGAACTGGGATAGTGCCGACAAGGGCCGCCGCCTCGACCATATCTGGGCCACCTCGGATCTGGCCGCCGGGTCAGCATCGGCCCGGGTGATCCGGGCCATGCGCGGATACGGTGAAAACCCCTCCGATCATGCCCCGGTCATTGCCGAGTTTTCCTGACGACAACGCCGCCCAAAAGGCAAAAGAAAGACAACTGGATTGCCGCGCGGCAATCCAGTTTTATTTCTTTAGCGAAAGTTAGATTGCTTCGTTGCTGTCGCGCCTCGCAATGACAGGTTACGGATCAAGTCCGGGGCGGTGCTTGAACCTCCAAAAGTGAAAGAACTCAAACGCTCACAACTTATACATGCCAGCCTGACAACGAGGACGGAGCGGCCCTTCAGGCCGCCCCGCCGGAGGGCCAGCAATTGCAATGGCAATTGCGGTACGGCCCGTGAGG
>JAADFY010000200.1 GCA_013152625.1 Alphaproteobacteria bacterium | reverse complement strand
CCATACATGCCTTTGTGCATATGGCGGACCAGGGGCAAGACGTGGCAATGGTACAGATGGCAGCCGTAAGGGGTGGCGGTGAATTCGTAGACAAACTCCTCCCCCGGCGCGATGACCCCCGGCGTTCCGGGCACCCCGTCCATGCGTGCGGAATGAATGCCATGAAAGTGCATCGAGTGCGGATGCGAGCCGAAATTGCGGAATACAATCCGTAAGATTTCCCCCTCGGTGGCCCGCAAAGACGGCCCCGGAACCCGGCCATTGAATGTCCAGGCGGGAAATATGACCCCCGGCGCGATTTCGATATCCTTGTCGATGGCATCAACTTCAAACGTTCGAACCGTCTGCCCGGCCTCGTTTTGGGATATTGTGCCGGTGTCCCAGTCGGTCAGCATGGCGGCAGCATCAAAGCCGTTGATGCTGGTATCGACATCACCAACCGTGATCATGCTGCCCTGGCTGTCAGCACCGTGGTTTGCCATCGCCATACCCTGGCCGCGTTCCTGAGCGGCCGCGTTCGCCGGCCCCGCGCCACTGATCCCGGCCAACGTCGTCCCCCCCGCCAGGGCCATGCCGGCGGAAAGCAGACTTCTGCGATCAAGGGTATTTGGCGACATGCGTTTCAATTGGAAATCCACCGGTTCTCTTATGGTTTACCAGCAGTATTGCAAATAAGAACCACTTGCAACAAGCAAATGAGGGACTGAAGTCCGATGTCACCAGGTATTTGATGGCCAAAACAGTCAGCCGGTTGACAAGGACGTAAAAGCTGCGTGTCCTGATTAGCTGACGGGGAGACGCGGCGGTTCTCCGCCTGAAACCGGCACCAGCATATTCAGATTGATAAATTTCATGCTCAATGATCGCGACATCAAATTTTTCCGCCCGCTTTGGCGCCGCGTTGCCGTCATTGTGCTTTGTCTGGGCCTGGCCATCTGGGAATGGAGCAATGGCAATACGCTTTGGGTTGGCATTACCCTTGCCATTACCGCCTATGGCATCTGGGTGCTTTTTGTCGATTTTGACAAAAGCAAAAACAAGCCCAAAGATTAGTCTTTGATGTTGGCCGGAGCGACAAAACAGCCCCTTGTATACCGGCGGCCAACCTGAAACCGCAGGTAAATACCGGTCAAATTGCTTTGGGTTGAATTGGCTTTGCGGTGCCATGAAATCGCGACCACACCCATGGACCTTAGACAGAATTGGCAAAATCTGTTAACGTGTCTTTTATTCTAGCCGATAGTAGGTAGTATAAATTCGACATTGATCAAAATACCGTTGATCCGGTTTTTGACAATGCGATTCGGCTGCACCTCAATTGGGATATCGAGCCCAAGCGCTCGAGATATGGTGCACACTATGGGGAACAGCACCCGGGGCAATGATTTTGCCTGGTTGCAGGACTATGCGGTTTTCGATCATGTGCCACTCACCAAATATGAGCGGCTGGTCGGATTGGCCGGGCTCGAGGTCGCGATAAACGACTGCATCGAGGAAGCACGTTTTCGCGTCGACACAATTGTTGCCGCTGCCGAAATCGGCAAAAGCGAGATCATCGGGCGCGAGACGCGCATCCTGAAATCCCTGTGCGAGACGTGCGGCTTCGTTCGCCTGGCTGAGTTGACCCGTGTTGTTGAGGATGTGGCCAAGGTGCGATCGGCCCACGACACTTTGCTGTTTGTTGGCGAGCTATTCCGCGTGTTGGAACTGAGCCTTGCCGAGCTGCAGGCTTTTGCCGACGATCTGGGGGCGCAAATCAGGCCTCACATATCGCGCTCGCGTTGAATTCCCCAAGCTGAAGATCAACCGCCACTCCGAAATGAGCCCAGAGCGGCGCCAATGCCCTCCATGCCTTGAAGACCAGGCAGGTGGGGGATAGTGTCTCGGTGAACTTCCATTCCAACGGCAGGGTCAATGACCAGAACTTCAGGTCTCGTCGAGACAATCGGCAATACACCTCTTATCCGTCTTCAACATGCCTCCCAGGCCACCGGGTGCGAAATTTTCGGCAAGGCCGAATTCATGAATCCCGGCCAATCGGTAAAGGACAGGACGGCGCGCCAGATGATTCTCGAGGCCGAGACCCGAGGCGATTTGCGCCCCGGAGGACTGATTGTCGAGGGCACCGCGGGCAATACCGGCATCGGCCTTGCCCTGGTCGCCCGCGCCCGGGGATATCGAACCTTGATCGTGATCCCCGAGACCCAAAGCCAGGAGAAAAAGGACACATTGCGCCTTGCCGGGGCTGAGCTTGTCCAGGTGCCGGCAAAACCGTTCAAGGATCCCAACAATTACCAGCATGTCGCCCGCCGCCTCGCCGATCGTTTGCGCGGCGAAGAGATAAACGGCGTGATATTTGCCGATCAATGGAACAATCTGGACAATTCGAAGGCCCATTACACTTCCACCGGCCCCGAAATCTGGGCCGATACCGGGGGAGAAATCGATGGCTTTATCTGTGCGGTGGGCACCGGCGGCACCCTGGCCGGAACCGCGGCCTATTTGCGGGAACAAAAACCGGACATCGTCATAGCCTGTGCCGACCCCGAAGGCGCTGCGATGTATAATCTTTTCACCAGCGGAAAAGCCGTCGCCACCAGCGGTGGATCTATCAGCGAAGGCATTGGTCTTGGGCGGGTGACCCCGATCATTGATGGCCTCAAAGTCGACAAGGCCTATCTGGTCCCCGACACGCAAGCCCTGCCGGTACTGTTTGACCTTCTGGAATTCGAGGGCCTGTGCCTGGGCGGATCTTCGGGCATAAATGTCGCCGGCGCCATCAATCTGGCGCGCGATCTGGGCCCGGGGCATACCATTATTACGGTGCTTGCCGATATTGGCGGCCGGTACCAGTCCAAACTCTACAACCCTGAATTTCTTCGCGAGCGCAATCTCCCGGTGCCCGGCTGGTTGGTTGCCCCCGGCCGTAAACTGCCCGGTCTTTTCATTGATAAAAACGTGACGGCATGACCGAGGAAATTTTCCGCACCAACGCCTATGAAAAGAGCTGCACCGCAACGGTGACGGAAATTACCGAAACTGGCGGCATCGTGCTCGACCGCACGGTTTTCTACGCCAAGGGCGGCGGGCAGCCCGGCGACCA
>JAADFY010000199.1 GCA_013152625.1 Alphaproteobacteria bacterium | reverse complement strand
CGTGGCCGGGCCAGTTTGAACAGCAGACGGCCATAAATCTGCACCGGGCGCAAATGGCGCAGGGTCTCATAGTAAAGGCGCGCTTTGGCCAGCCCGCCCATGGCGTCAAACGAGCCGTTCAAGGTGGGCAACAATTCGCGTCCCGGCCTGCCCGTCCCATTTATCCGGAATGCCGCCCTTTTTCCACTTTCCCGCCAGAACCCGTTCAAGCGCGCCGGCCAGATTGGCCGGATCGGTGCCTAAAATCTCGTTGGTGCCGATGGTTACGGTTTCGGGGCGTTCGGTGCTGTCGCGCAACGTCAGACAGGGCACCCCCATCACCGTTGCCTCTTCGGTAATGCCGCCGGAATCGGTAATGACCGCCTTGGCGTTTTTGACCAGATAGTTAAACTCCAGATAGGCCAGCGGCCCGACAAATTTGATCGAGTTTAACTGCCCCGCGATCTTGTCGAGGGTCTTTTTGGTGCGCGGATGGACGGGAAAAATGACCGGCAGCCCTTGTGCGCCGCGATCAATGGTTTTCAGCAGCGAAAAAAATTGTCCCTCTTCATCCACATTGGCGGGCCGGTGCAGGGTGGTCACCAGATAATTTTTCGGCGCCAGCTGGTGGGTTTGCCAGAAGTCGGGCGGTTGCAGCCGGTCCATGCTGGCCAACAGCGTGTCGATCATGGTGTTGCCCACAAAAAATATACGCGCCGCCTCCACCCCGGATTGCCGCAAATTGGCCCCTGCCCCAACGCTGGTGGTGAAAAACCAGTTGGTGATCGCATCGGTGAGCAGCCGGTTGATTTCCTCGGGCATGGTCCAGTCGCCCGAACGGATGCCCGCCTCAACATGGGCCACCGGCACACCCAGTTTTTGTGCGACGATCGCTGTCGCCATGGTCGAGGTGACATCGCCCACCACTAGCGTACAGGCCGGCGGGACGGCCAGAACCAGCTTTTCATAACGGGTCATGATCGCCGCCGTCTGCTCGGCCTGGGTGCCGGACCCCACCTCAAGATTGTGATCGGGGTCGGGGATTCCCAACTGGCTGAAAAACACCGCCGACATCTGCCGGTCATAGTGTTGTCCGGTATGAATGAGCCGGAAATTGAGGGGCCCGCCCGCCGCCGAGCGCGCCTTGATAGCGGCAATGATCGGGGCGATCTTGACAAAATTCGGTCGGGCCCCGGCAATGATGTCAATGGTTGCGCTCATCGGTCGGCCATTTCGGCAATGGCGATCGTCGCAGATGAGACTTCCACGAGTTCATCGAACGCAATGGGCGGTTCGCTCCCCGTTTTGATGGCATCTACAAAAGCGGCGGCAAGATTTTTTTGCCCCTTGTCCTGACGCCAAAGCCCCATGCTGTTAAATCCCGGCCAGCCATGCCCGCTCAATTTGCGAAAATTGTCCAGGTGCAATATCCGGCCACCGGAATAAATTTCAAGCCGCTCCTTGGCGACGGATTTATGGCCATTGGAATAGTACTGAATGGCGCCGATGGTGCCGTTGGCAAATTTCAGATTGATACTCACCGTGTCCGTATCGGTACTTTCCATCGACACCGCGCCAAAACCGGTGATCGGCGCCCCGGCCAGAAACCGCAACAGGTCGATAAAGTGGCAGGCCTCGCCGATAATCCGCCCGCCGCCCACGTCAATATCATGCACCCAGTGATCGGAGGGAATGGCGCCGGCATTTACGGTCATCACCAGCGAGCTTGGCCCCGTTGTGCCGAGCAACGCTTTCGCCTTTTTGATGTGCGGGGCAAAGCGGCGGTTAAACCCCACCATCACTAAAAGATCGCCGCCGGCGTTGGCATGGGCTGATGTGATCCGTTCCAGATCTTTTGCAGTCAGCGCCAGGGGCTTTTCAACAAACACATGTTTGCCCGCCTCAAGGGCCCGGCACACCAGATCGGCATGGCTGTCGTGCCGGGTGGCGATTATCACGGCTTTAACCTCGGGATCGGCGAAAACAACTTCGGCCTCTGTGGCGCTCTCTTCGAACCCAAACCTTTTGCCTGCGTGCACCGCGCTTACGCCGGTGGCCGAAACAACCGTGCGCAACCGGGCGCCGGTGGCCTTAAAGGCCGGGATCAGAACCGAGCTGGCATAGTTGCCCGAGCCGATGAACCCCAGCGACGCGGCACCAGCGCTTTTCACAGCCGGGCGCAAGCGAACCGAAGGGCTTCTTATATTCTTAGCCTCCGACCCGGCGCTATCAGGATAACTCAAGACGATCCCGAGCGAAGGTTCATCGCCGCCGACCAGCTCGTAGGCATTGGTTGCGGCGTCAATGTCGAACCGGTGGGAGATCAGCGGGGAAACATCCATGCGCCCCGACGCCATCATGTCGAGGACCGCTTCAAGGTTTCGCTGCTCCGTCCAGCGCACGAAACCGAACGGATAGTCCTGCCCTTTTTGCTCATAATCGGGGTCGTGGCGCCCCGGCCCGTAAGAACACGACACCTGAAACGAGAGTTCCTTGTCGAAAAAATCGGCCCGGGACAACTCCAGCCCGGTCACCCCGACCAGAACGATCCGCCCGCGTTTACGGCACATCTGGGCGCCCTGGTGTACCGGTTTTGAACTTTTTGTCGAAGCGGTCAGCAGGACCCCGTCCACCCCCCGGCCTTTGGAAAATCTTGCCCCCGCCTCGACCGGGTCTTCGCCGGCGGCCAGATCAACGGTTTCAGCGCCGAATTTTCGTGCCAGTTCGAGCCGCAACGGGTCAAAATCAAGACCAAGGACCCGGCACCCGCTGGCCTTGAGAAGCTGCACGGTCAACAGGCCCACCAGCCCCAGGCCGGTCACCACAAAGGCCTCGCCAAGGGTGGGATTGATCAGGCGGATGCCCTGCAAAGCCACCGCGCCAAGCACGGTGAACGCCGCTTCGTCGTCGGTGACGCCTTCCGGCACAAGGGCGCAGAGATTTTTCGGCACCGCCACCACTTCGGCATGTTTGCCGTTGGAGACGACCCGACTGCCGACAGAAAATCCGCTCACCCCCCGGCCCGTCTCCAGAACCGCTCCAACATTGCAATATCCAAGGGGCAAGGGCTGATTGAGCTTTGCAAAAACCGTCTCAATCGTGGGCAACAGCCCGTCGGTTCTGATTTTGTTGAGAACCTGTTGCACCCGCTCGGGCTGCTCCCGGGCCTTGTTTAAGAGGTTTGCCTTGCCAAATTCCACCAGCATGCGTTCGGTGCCCACCGAAATTAAGGTTTTTGAGGTGCGAACAAGCACGTGACCCGGGCTGGCGGTCGGGCTGGGCACGTTGGTGACTTCGGTGGCACCGGTGCGGAGATTTTGCAAAATCTGCTTCATAAACCCTGAAAATTCTTTGTTAAATCGTTGTTTTTACTAATATATTACACACTGACGGCGAGCGTTTTCAAGAAACTTATCCCCGCCTTCGGGCCCCCTGATACTATGACGGGGCATGCAGGTCAGCAAGTTTCGATGATCGGGCAAAGGCGGGGTGGAAAACCCGCCCGGACACGCCAGAGCGGGACTTTTTGTCCGGTTGACGCTGGTGCAGGCAATTTTTGTGGCCCGGACAGTCAAGTCCAAGGAGCAAACCCATGTCAGGAACCACCTCGGGGGTCCGGTTCACCCAGACCGGCGACGATACCAACATGCAGATATTTCGCGGCAAGAGCCTCGGATTTGTCGTCATCTGGGGCGGTTCAAACCCGATTGACATTACCGGCTATTCCGCGGCCCTGCAGGCACGCAGCCTTGACGGCGAACTCATGCTCGATCTGTCCACGGGCAATGGTGCGATCACCATCGATGGCCCCAACGGAGTGCTGGGATTTTCCGCCACCCCCGCAACCACCGCTCAGGTGTCAAAACCGGGCCGGTACGAGTTGGAAATGACCACAGCGGGCGGCCTGGTTTACCGGGTGATCAGCGGCGGCGTATCCCCGGTCGACGAGGTGGTCCTTTGAGCAATGAAAGCGAAGTAATCGTCACCTATGGTGTCACCGAGGCACACATCACCAACGCCGGCATCGAGATATCGATAAGCACCAATCAGGTGACCGACACTATTCTCGGAACTGTCGGCCCCACCGGTGCGACTGGCGCCACCGGATCAAAAGGCGACCCCGGTATCAGCGGCCTTTCGGTTGCGGAGACCGTGGCCGCCCTCAAGGCCTATGGCACCAGCGAGGGTACGGTGCTGTTAACTGAAGCCGGGCGTAAGGGCGTGTTCGTGTGGGACAGCAATGTGTCTGTGGGCCTGCATCAGGCTGATGGCGACGAACGTGATCTGGTGGCACCGATATCGACGGCGACCGGCGCCTGGAGGCGATTGTACAAATTCGGCTCTACTGACATCAAATCGGCATTTTATTCCCTGATCGCCCAGCGGGGCGGCGGTGTTTGCGTTCTGAAAAAGGTGCGGGATACCGGCGCGGTCAACGAGTTTCATGTTTTTACCCAACTCGGCGCCACCTCACCGGAGTTTGCCCGCTGGATCTGCTCCAACCACGCCAACTCGACCAACGCGGAGGGCGCCCTGCGCATGGTCAATTGCACAAGGGCACTGCTTTATCGCACCACCCGCCAGCCCATGCCGCCATTGGTCAAGGACATCGGCGCCCATGACGATGACATATTTAATGGCGGTAAAATCTGGCGAACCACCGATGGCACCGAAACCGGCACCTTTTTAAGCACCACCCTGGGCGGACTGTTATTGCGCCGGTCGACCACCATCGGCGATGACGTGCAATACACCGTGCGCGGTGTCGAGCTTTTGCATATGCGCGGGCAGGCCTACACCAATGGCGGCACGGTCAAGGTGACCATCACCCAGGGCGGAACGGAAATTCCAGCCGGCGACTATCTTGTGCCCCTGACCGGTTCTGACCGGATATTTTCGCTTCGAAATACCAGCTTCGGGGCAGACCTGGGGTTTGCCCATGTTCCACTGGCTTTGCTGGACCCGGTGCTGGAATATGTGGTCAAGCTGGAGGTGGACACCACCAATCCATCCGGGGGGCGCATGTATCAGGGCGGTCTGGTGGGCTGGGCGCCGGGCTGGAAAACCAGGTCCGGCCAATATGGCATGGTGATCCAGGCAGGTTCGGCGACCACTCAGTTTAACCAGCGCTATGAAAACGAGCGGGTGGTTTATGCGTGCCGGGGCGCCACACGAATAGACTGGCAGGCCCGCTCCCGAACCAACCGGGGAATCGTTAATTTCGAGATTTACGACGCGGACGGAAACGCGGTCACGCCCGTCTTGGCGAGTTTCGATCTTTATTCGGCCAGTGCGATCACCGCCATGATCACGGTTGTCACGGGCTTGCCCCGGGGCGACTATTTTTTACATGTGATTGTCTCAGGCGCCAAAAACGCCTCTTCCTCTTCTGCCTCCATAGATCACATGAGTGTGGATACCATCGATGAGACGCAGGCGGGCGATCCGGCGACCCAGGCGTTTGATCTGCTCGATGCTTCAGCCCTGGCCACCTCGGCCATTGTCGGCACGTCCGATTACATTGGCTATGACACCTCCAACGAGCGGGTGATGCTGATCCGGAAAACATCGGAGGGCGCAGGCGCGGCAGGTTTTGTCGGTGGGGTTCACGGCAACGAGGATCTAAATTCGGTGGTCTACAGGGTGGATGGCGCAACCATCGACTGGAACAGCGCGTCTGCCGGTGACTTCTGGATTGGCTCGCAAGTCGAAGTGGCCAGCCAGACCACCCTGAAATTTCCCTCCGACGGGACGGCGGCCGGGACCGCGTCATATGTCCAGCGATTTACCGCCGCCGGTTATGATTTTGACCTGACCGACACCCTGTCTGCCGACACGGTGATTGGACCGCTCTATTGCCTCATGCACACATTTCCATCCGACTATGCCGGCACGCCGGGACTGGGTGGCGGCTATGATCGGGTAACCGTGCAGCCGCGCGGGGAATTCACTTATGCCCCGGGCGCCAGCGAAACCACCTTGCCGGTGGCCCCGGACGCCATTGCCACCTGGAATAACGACTATGTCGCGGTGGGTTGGCTGGTAAACAATAATGAAGTGGCCGCCGTGTTTGCCGACCTTGACGCCGATAATGGCGGTCGCACCGCATTCATCTCCGACAACGCCATTGGCGGCAGCCCCGTGCCGAGGAACAAGTTCTACATTCTGCCCTTTTCAAAAACCGGCGGCGTAACCGTCCCCGCCGGCCGTAGCTGGAACATCAAATCGTTCTGGGGAGTGGCAAAAACCGCCCGCTTCGGAGAACTTGTGGAATAATTCGCGCGGCACGGCTGAATTGGCGGGTGATCAACTGAAAAGGGACCCAGCCAGCGCATGCTCGAAGCGCACTGAGGGCCAAATGCCTTGTTGCCAATACCTTGTTCGTACGCCCGTCAGGTTAGCTGGAGCTTTCCCTCGATTTTGCCGCCGCTGCAAGTGCCCCGGCTTGCGCGACCCACTCTTCGCGATCAATCCGACCCTTGAATTTTAGCTGCCCGTCGACTTCATCAATTCTGGCCCGGTCCCATTGAGCGATCTCGTCATAACGGGAGATGCCCAGCTCCAGAAGTAATTTCTCAATTTTAGGACCTATCCCTTTGATCTTTTTCAGATCATCGCTTGCCGCTTTAGCAGATTCTGTCGATTTTGCAGCTTTTTTCCCCTTTGCCGTTTTTTCCCCCTTTGCCAGCTGGGCCGGCTTTTTGTTCTTTTGGCTTGCAGGAGCGGGCACCTCGGAAACCGCCGCTTTCGGCTCCGGCTGGGGATCAGGATCAGGATCAGGATCGGCAATTGCCGGATCGGCAGCCATGGTGGCAATTGTTTCACCACCCGCCGCGCTTGCCGCGCCGGCCGCTGCACCGCTGATCGCACTGGCCACCTTGGGTGAAGGGGTGGGAAGGCTGTCTGAGGACGCTGGGATTACACCGGCAGAAGCGACAGGCCCGGGCGCGGTCTCCGACTTTGAAACAGCATCAGGCCGGTCCTTATCAACGCGGGATGTTCCCGATCGGGTGTCCGCAGCATCGCCGGATTCGTCAACAGCGACAACCGTCGGAGCAGTAATCCTGCGCAATAAATACCCCACAAGACAACCTGCCAAAAAGACAACAATAAACAGCAAGGCCACTTCAATTACATTGGGCGCGTCCATATCTCACCTCCTCCAAAACTGTTAACCGGTTCGCGTTCCGCTCGCCATCCAGCCGGTCAGTATACCGATCAGAAACACCGGAACCAGAAACATCCAATACTGGGTTGCAAGGTCAAGAAAGAGTGTCACCATATTTCGGGCCTCCACGTGGCGGTTTGGAATATTTTGGATCACCTGAACCTGGCCGGTATCAGGCAACCACTTCAACTTGCGGTCGAGGCTGCAACCCCGCTGTGCGCTTTTCACGAAGGCAGCGCTTGTCTGCTCTTGCCAGCCACACGTCCGGCCATCGGTGGCCTTGAAACAAAGTGCCGCGCCAGACCTGCCGCCAAGTATCCGCACCCAAATTTCCGCATGCCCAGAATTTCACAATCGTGGCCCTGGCACAACCCGGTGGCGCGAGGCAGAAAAAGACCGCCATTTATGAATCGGAGGTACGTGCCTCGGTGATGTGCGGATCTCCAAAAGTGAAAGAATGCTTCGGTTGGCCAATTATACATGCCAGCCCCACAACGAGGACGGAGCGCCGCTTATGCGACGCCCCTCGGAACCGGTGAGCACTTGCGAACTCGGCGTGAGAGGAAAAAGAGCCACCCCTTTATCTGACTCAAAGTTCAGAGAGCCCCTACGCTCGCGGCCGCCATTAAAGAATCATCGAGGTGCGAGCCTCTACGTGAGCAGCCGCCATTAAAGAATCATCGAGGTGCGAGCCTCTATGTGAGCAGCCGCCATTAAAGAACCAACAGGACGGTACGGTTTAGGTGTAAATCTCCATTAAGAGGCCCGACGGGAGACCCGGCCTGGCCAAAAAAAAGGCCCGGGGATCGCCCCGGGCCTCTAAAACTGTTCGATTATGGTCGCAAATGCGATTAATCGAATTCTTTTGCAGCAGTGGTGGTCAGCTTGTATGCACCAGTGGAATTGGCTTCGGCTTTGATCGCGGCCGTGAAGTCCCCGCCCGGAGCCCAGGCAAGTTCGCCGGAAACGTAAGATACGTTGCCGAACAAATGGCCCCCCGCGTAAACGCCGGCCTGACCAGTAGCGGTCAGATTTTCCGAAACGTCAAAAATGATTTGACCGGCAATCTGGGCGGCGGCTGGATCAGCCGTTGTATCCCAATATCGGGCACCAAGGGAAAGGGCGATACCATCAGCAACTTCAGCCTCAACAGACCCGCCAAAGCCCATTGAACCGTCTGAATTGAACTCCGACGACCCTGCCAAAGTGAAGATGTCAAATTCAGCAGATGCCGAGAACAGGGCATTCCAGTAACCAAGGTTGTCGGTGGCCAGAGCGGCAACAAGGGTTGCCATCTCCATTTCAAGCGTAACGCCAGCCTGCAGGTTCCAGATGTTGACCGCCGGATCAAACACATCGTCATAGGCGAACGATACGTTGGCCGAACCCCAGTCCTGATCAACCTCAAGGGTACCCACCAGAGTGCCACCGGCTAAGGTGGTGGTGCCCGACTGAAGATCCTCAAGACCAATCATGACAGTGATGCCGTCACCGGCAGCCATGACAGCCTGCATTACCGTACCGCCGGTTGCTGCAACGGTGGAGAAACCAACACCGGCGTCAACCATCTCGGAATTAACCAGACCCAGGAAGTTAAGGGGCTCGTCATTGCCGTCGTTGAAGACCGAACCGGTCTTACCGAAGATGAGAGTAAGGGTTTCAGAACCGATGGACACGGCAGCTTCGTCAACCGCAACACCGTCTGCGGTGCCGCCGGTTGTTAAAACCATGGCATCTTCAAACTTGATCCAGGCTTTGGCAGCGCCAAAGTCACTGTCAGCGGTTGCTACAAACTGCAGCCACCAGCCAACCGAGGATTCCGACTCCAGACTGCCGTTGGCACCGTCCAGCCCAAGTTCATCGTAGGAAGCTGAAATCCCGAGCGGGAAGTTATCGACCCAAGGGACTGTGCTATTATAGTCGCCAACGATGAATTCGAAATCAACACCACCGGAAATAGCCAGGCAGTTGTCGTCTGATTCCAGCGTCAGGCCCGAAATGCCAAGGGCATCACAGGTTCCAAGGCCGAAATCCACCAGGCGTTCCGCCGAAAATGCCGGGGTCGAAACCAGCAGCATCGCAGCAGAACCGAGGAGAAGGCTCTTAATTTTCATTTCACTGACCTCCAAAATCAGTTGTCTTTATAATAAAAATGCACAACAAAAAACTGTATGCAGTGACACCGGCAACCAAATTTTGCCAACGAATCCATGGGCGATTGATATCATTCACGTGTCAAAACACAATTAACGAATGGCTGTTTGTCCCTTTATTTCCTGCATTCTGTTCTGTCTGTGGCAAAAAAATCACAGTCTGGTTCCGCGCCGACATCGACCGGTGGCCCGATTTCGAACCGGCATTGAACCCGTCTGGCCGCTGCCCTATCTGTCTGCTAACCAGATCTTAAGCTTCGTTGGCCCTGTTCAGGGTCGCCAGCGTCGCCATTCCCTCAATTCCCACCCGAGGCATTATTCTCATGAAAGACCCGCACGATATATATATGAACACCCTGGTTCCCATGGTGGTTGAACAGACCAATCGGGGCGAACGGGCCTTCGACATTTATTCGCGGCTGCTAAAAGAGCGCATTGTGTTCATTACCGGTCCCATTGAGGACAATGTGGCGACCCTGATGGTGGCGCAACTGCTCTATCTGGAGTCGGAAAACCCGAAAAAAGAAATCGCCATGTATATCAACTCCCCCGGCGGTATCGTAACTTCCGGTCTGGCGATTTATGACACCATGCAGTTTATTCGCCCCGCCATTGCCACCTTGTGTGTGGGACAGGCGGCCTCGGCCGGTTCGTTGCTTCTGGCGGCCGGTGAGGCCGGCATGCGCGGCTCCCTGCCCAATTCTTCGATCATGGTGCATCAGCCTTCGGGGGGGTATCAGGGTCAGGCGACCGACATTTTAATTCATGCCCGGCACACCGAGAACCTGAAACGGCGGCTGAACGAGATTTACGTCACCCACACCGGGCGCAACTATGACGAGATCGAAACCGCCCTGGAGCGGGATAATTTCCTGACACCGGGAATGGCGAAGGATTTTGGCCTGATCGATACCATTCACACAAAACGCGCCGCCCCCGACGATGAGGATGCCTGATCGCGTCATGTTGACCAGATCGTGTGATATATTCATCATTAACCGTTGGATTATTGGCATGGACGCCACAGATTGCGCCACATTGTCGACCTAGATATGATCCGCGGAGCGTGCCGTGAACATTGAAGCACGGCTTAGGGTTTGTTTATGGGTTTGGCGGTAGCTTGAAAGCCTTGGGATTAAGGCGTTGCGCCGGTCTTTATAAGGAGTTCTAAAAACAATGACCAAAGAGACCGGTGGCGGCGAGGCAGGCAAAAATACGCTTTATTGTTCCTTTTGCGGGAAATCCCAGCATGAGGTGCGCAAGCTGATTGCCGGTCCGACCGTGTTCATTTGCGACGAATGTGTCGAATTGTGCATGGACATCATTCGCGAGGAAAACAAAAGCTCGACGGTCAAGGCCGCCGATGGCGTGCCCACGCCCCAGGAAATCTGCAAGGTGCTCGATGATTATGTCATCGGCCAGCCCCGGGCAAAGCGGGTTTTGTCCGTGGCGGTGCATAACCACTACAAACGCCTTGAGCATTCGACGAAAAATCAGGATGTGGAACTTTCAAAGTCCAACATTTTGCTCATCGGCCCGACCGGCTGCGGCAAGACGCTTTTAGCCCAGACTCTGGCCCGGATTATCGATGTGCCGTTCACCATGGCCGACGCCACCACCCTGACCGAAGCGGGTTATGTGGGCGAAGATGTTGAAAACATTATCTTAAAACTGCTGCAATCGGCCGATTACAATGTGGAGAAAGCCCAGCGCGGCATTGTCTATATTGACGAAGTGGACAAAATTTCCCGTAAATCCGACAACCCTTCCATCACCCGGGACGTGAGCGGCGAAGGGGTGCAGCAGGCGCTTTTGAAGATCATGGAAGGCACCATTGCCAGCGTGCCGCCCCAGGGCGGGCGCAAGCACCCGCAGCAGGAATTTCTGCAAGTGGATACCACCAACATCCTGTTTATTTGCGGGGGGGCGTTTTCCGGCCTTGAGAAGGTCATTACCGCCCGGGGCCACACCACCTCGATCGGATTTGGCGCCGAGGTCAAGGATCCGCAAGACCAGCGGGTTGGAGAGATATTTGCCAAAGTCGAACCGGAGGATCTGGTCAAATTCGGCCTGATCCCGGAATTTATCGGCCGGCTGCCGGTCATCGCCACCCTTGAGGACCTTGACGAGGATGCGCTGGTGGAAATCCTGACCGAACCGAAAAACGCACTGGTGCGCCAGTATCAGCGCCTGTTCACCATGGAAGATGTCGAGTTGACCTTCCATCCTGACGCCCTGTCGGCGATTGCCAAACATGCCATTGCCCGCAAGACCGGGGCCCGGGGTCTGCGCTCGATCATGGAAGCGATCCTGTTGGACACCATGTTTGACCTGCCCGGCCTTGAAGGTGTCGAGGAAGTGGTCATTTCCAGTGAAGTGGTGGAAGGCGACGATGTGCGTCCGCTTTACATCTATGCCGACCGCAAGGAAGATGTGGGCGCGGGCGCCTAACCTGCCCGGTTCGGCCCGCCATGGCTTGTCATTGAACGCCATCGGCTTATCTATAGCGTTCCAGTGCGTATCCCAGGGTTTGGATTCGTCGGCCTGAAAGCATTTCGGGAGCGGCGCCACTTTGATCCTTGCGATTGGCGATCAGAATGACCTGCTGGATCCGGCTGCCGCCGTGCGGGGCCGACAGGCGGGGTCGAGAAAGGCGTTGCAAAATGACCGAGCAGAAACCGAAAAGCGAAAAATCTGTGCCGAACGACGGGGTTTATGCCGTTCTGCCCCTGCGGGACATCGTCGTATTTCCCGCCATGATCGTTCCCTTGTTTGTGGGCCGCGAAAAGTCGGTCAAGGCGCTGGAAGAGGTTATGCGCGACGACAAGCAGGTCATGTTCATTACCCAGCGCCGGGCCCAGGACGACGATCCCGGCCCCGATGACCTTTATGAAGTGGGCACCATCGCTTCGATCCTGCAATTGCTCAAGCTGCCGGACGGCACGGTGAAAATTCTGGTTGAGGGCATGAGCCGGGCCCGGGTCGAAACCTATGTCCAGACCGAGGAATATCTTGAGGCCGAAGCCGTTGTCATCAGTGAAGAGCCGGGCGACGCCACCGAGATCGAGGCGCTGGCCCGCTCGACCCTGGCCGAATTTGAAAATTACGTAAAACTGAACAAGAAGGTCTCGTCCGAAGTGGTGGCGGCGGTCACCCAGATCGAGGACCATTCAAAGATGGCCGACACAGTGGCCTCGCATCTGGCGGTCAAGATCGGCGAGCGCCAGGTGGTACTGGCGACCGTGCCGCTGGTGGAACGGTTTGAAAAAGTGCTCGGTCTGATGGAGGGCGAAATCGGCGTCCTGCAGGTGGAAAAGCGTATTCGCACCCGGGTCAAGCGCCAGATGGAAAAAACCCAGCGCGAGTATTATCTGAACGAACAGATGAAGGCGATCCAGCGCGAGCTTGGGGATGCTGAAGAGGGCGTCGATGAACTGGGCGAACTCGAGGCGCGGATCAAGAAAACCAGACTTTCAAAAGAGGCGCGGGAAAAAGCGACCGCCGAGTTGAAAAAATTGCGCCAGATGAGCCCCATGTCCGCCGAGGCGACCGTGGTGCGCAATTACCTGGACTGGATTTTGGGCCTGCCGTGGAAAAAGCGCACCCGGATCAAACGCGACCTGAGCTTTGCCCGGGAAGTGCTGGACGCCGAACATTACGGGCTCGACAAGGTCAAGGAACGCATTATCGAGTATCTCGCGGTGCAAAGCCGGACGGGAAAACTCAGGGGGCCAATCCTGTGTCTGGTGGGCCCGCCGGGGGTGGGCAAAACCTCTTTGGGCAAATCGATCGCCAAGGCCACCGGGCGGGAATTCATCCGCATGTCTTTGGGCGGCGTGCGCGACGAGGCTGAAATTCGCGGCCACCGGCGCACCTATATCGGCTCCATGCCGGGCAAGGTCATCCAGTCCATGAAAAAGGCGGGCAAGAGCAATCCGTTGTTCCTGCTCGATGAAATAGACAAAATGGGCATGGATTTCCGTGGCGATCCGTCTTCGGCATTGCTCGAGGTGCTCGACCCGGAGCAGAACAACACCTTTTCGGACCATTATCTGGAGGTCGATTATGACCTGTCCGATGTCATGTTCGTCACCACAGCCAACACCTTGAACATCCCGCCCCCGCTCATGGACCGGATGGAGATCATTCGTCTGTCGGGCTACACCGAAGATGAAAAACGTGAAATCGCCCGGCGCCATCTCATGCCCGATGCCCTCAAGGAGCACGGGCTGAAGGGGGCCGAATTTGAGCTGACGGACGAGGCGCTCATGCTGTTGATCCGGCGCCACACACGCGAGGCCGGGGTGCGTAACCTGAAACGCGAAATCTCGAACCTGATGCGCAAGGCGGTCAAGGATATCATGACCGGCGATCGCGAGGCCGTAAAAGTGGATGAAGCGCTGGTGGACGAGTATCTGGGGCCGCCGCGGTTCCGGTATGGCGAAGTGGAGGTCGACCCCCAGGTAGGGGTGGTCACCGGTCTGGCATGGACCCAGGTTGGGGGTGAATTGCTGACCATTGAAGGGGTGATGACCCCCGGCAAGGGCCGCCGGACCGTAACCGGCAACCTCAAGGATGTCATGAAGGAGAGCATTTCGGCGGCGGCAACCTATGTGAAATCCCGGGCGACCGCCTTTGGCATCAAGCCGACCACATTTGAAAAGAACGACATTCACGTACATGTACCCGAAGGCGCCACTCCAAAAGACGGACCCTCCGCCGGTATTGCCATGGCCACCGCCATAATTTCGGTGATGAGCGGGATCCCGGTACGCCACGATATTGCCATGACCGGGGAAATCACGTTGCGTGGGCGGGTTCTGCCCATTGGCGGGCTTAAGGAAAAACTGCTGGCCGCGTTGCGCGGCGGCATCAAGAAGGTACTCATTCCGCACGAGAATGTGCGTGATTTGCGCGATATTCCCGAGTCGGTGAAAAAGGGCCTCGAAATCGTGCCCGTCTCGCAGATGGAGCAGGTGCTCGTGCATGCCCTCATGACCCAGCCGGAACCCATCGTCTGGGATCCCGAAGCCGACCCGATGCCCAAGCCGTCGTCAACGCCTGATCCTGATGACAGCGGGGCTGTGGTGGCGCACTAAATGAGTGTGTCCCGAACGGCGCAGGGGCGGTTTTTTGACCAAAACCACCCCAAAGCTGATTGCCAATGGCCTCAAAGGATAATATTGGGGCCTTGGAGCGGGCAGAAACGCCGGAAATCCTTGCCTTGCGGGGAGAATCGACCAAGGGTGGCGCCGCTCAAGCCAGACGGAATTCGTCATGGCTCTTAAACAATGAGGAATGATCGATGAACAAAAATGATCTGATCGCTGCCGCCGCAGACAGGGCCGGCGTGACAAAGGCACAGGCGGCGGACGCGGTGGATGCGGTTTTCGATGCGATCACGGCGACAATGAAAAAAGGCGAGGAAGTGCGGCTCGTCGGATTCGGCACCTTCGTGGTCAACCGGCGCAAGGCTTCCAAAGGCCGGAACCCGGCCACCGGCGCGCCCATCGATATTCCGGCAACCAATGTGCCCAAGTTCCGGCCCGGCAAACAACTCAAGGAAGCGGTCAACTAACCGCAGCCAGAAAAATTCGGGGCGGTTTTTATCGCCCCTTACAACAGGGCAACAAGGCTCCGGGGTTCCCGGAGCCTTTTGTCGTAGCCCGGGGAGAACGGCAAATTGAAGCGGGCCCTGATTGTCATTTTAGGGGCGGTCACGCTGGATGCGGTGGGGATCGGGTTGATCTTTCCCATTCTGCCCGCCCTGTTACGCGAATTGACCGACGCTGGCGATGTCTCGCTGTTTTACGGGGCGATGCTGGCCCTTTATTCGCTGATGCAATTTGTTTTTGCGCCGGTTCTGGGGGCCCTTTCAGACCGATTCGGGCGCCGCCCGGTGCTGCTGGTGTCCCTGGCCGGGGCGGCGGTGGATTATGTGGTCATGGCGTTGGCGCCAAACCTTTTGATCCTGTTCATCGGCCGGGCTGTTGCAGGACTGACCAGCGCCAACATCGCGGTGGCTACCGCCTATGTGGCCGACATTTCTGATGAAACGGCCCGGGCCCGGCGGTTTGGATATATTCATGCGGTGTTCGGTATTGGCTTTATCATTGGCCCGCTGCTGGGTGGCGTCCTGGGCGAGTGGTGGGTCCGGGCCCCGTTTGTTGCCGCGGCGGTGCTGAACGGCCTGAACTTTGCGCTGGCGCTTTTCATGCTGCCTGAATCACGAAAAGGGCAGGCATCGGGATGGGATATTGCAACCCTTAACCCCCTGCGCCCGCTTAAATGGGCGCTGGGTTTTACGGTTTTGCTGCCCATGCTGGCAATCTACTTCGCCATCAATCTGGTCTCTCAGCTTTATGGCACCGTCTGGGTCCTGTTTACCGAGGTGCGCTTTGAATGGACCGCGTCCATGGTCGGGATGTCGCTGGCGACCTATGGCTTGTTTTCCGCCGGCGCCCAGGCATTTCTGGTGGGGCCGGTGACCAAATGGCTGGGAGAGCGACGCACGATCATCGCCGGGCTGATCGCCGAAGCGATTGCCCTGGTGGCTTTGTCATTTGCGACAAAGGGGTGGATGATCTTTGCCCTGCTGCCCATTTTCGCAATCTCGGGAATAGTGGTTCCCGCTTTGCAATCGCTGGTTTCCAACCAGATAGATGCCGACCATCAAGGCCGGTTGCAGGGGGTTCTGGGCTCCCTGGCTTCCCTGTCTGCGGTGTTCGGACCTTTGGTATTTTCCAGCATTTATTTTGCCAGCGCTTCGGGATGGGACGGCACGGTCTGGCTTGCGGGCACCGCAATCTATCTCATCGCCATTCCGGTTCTGGTTTATGCCTGGCGCCGGCCGGCGGCCTAGTTTTCGCCCGATTTTCACAGAGGCCCGGGCAATAGGCCATTGACGTGGGTTCGCCCCCGAACTATCACGGCGCAGCCCGTTGGCACAGTAGGTGCCAGATAGAACCAGAGGGCGGTTAGCTCAGTTGGTAGAGCGCCTCGTTTACACCGAGGATGTCGGGAGTTCGAGTCTCTCACCGCCCACCATTTTTTTGTTTTGCAGGCTCTTTTTTTGTCTCACGGGTCGCACCGCAATTGCCGTTGCAATTGCTGGCCCTCCGGCAGGGCGCGAATTTTTTCGCTCACGGCTAATCGGGGCGTTGCCCCGGCCTCCGCGTGGGCGCCGCATAAGCGCCGCTCCGTCCTCGTTGTCAGGATGGCATGTATAAGTCGTGAGCGTTTGAGTTCTTTGGCTTTTGGAGGTTCACACACCGCCCCGGACTTGATCCGGGGCCTCCCTCCGTAACCTGTCATTGCGAGGCGCGTCAGCAACGAAACAATCCAACTTCCAGTAAAAAAAATCAAACTGGATTGCCGCGCTCCCTTACAGGTCGCTCGCAATGACAAAAAAGGAAAGCCTCGCACCTCGTTGAGTCCTTAATGGCGGCTGCGAGCGTATGGGCTCGCACCTCGTTGAGTCCTTAATGGCGG
>JAADFY010000198.1:3137-4191 GCA_013152625.1 Alphaproteobacteria bacterium | reverse complement strand
CCCCCGGGCCACAACGCATACCCCGTCATCATCGGCGACCATGACATCGCCGGGATGCACCAATGCCCCGGCGCACACCACCGGCATATTGACCGAACCAAGGGTTTCCTTGACCGTGCCTTGCGCGCAAATGGCCTTTGACCAGACCGGAAACTTCATTTCTGTGAGATCGCGGACATCACGGACCCCGGCATCGATGATCAGACCCACCCCGCCCCGGGCCCGCATGGAGGTGGCCAAAAGATCGCCAAAATAACCCGCATCGGAAGGCGAGGTGCAGCCCAGCACCAAAATATCGCCGGGCCGAACCTGCTCGATGGCAACATGCACCATCCAGTTGTCGCACGGGGGGGCGAGAATGGTAATGGCCGAAGCGCCCACCGACGCGCCGGTATATATCGGGCGCATATACGAGGCGAGAAGGCCGGTGCGCCCCTGGGCCTCATGGACCGTGGCCACGCCGCAATCCCCCAGCGCTTTTACGATTTCCGGGTCGGCGCGATTGATGTCCTGAACCACAATATTCATCTAAAAACCCGCCGGTTCAATACCCACCGATTCAATACCCACCGATTCATGGCAATTCATCCACGCACTGGGGGTAAACGGCCTGAAATCCTTCCCCATAGCGGGCGGGGCGTCCACCGGCCATGCCGCCCGAATTGCGGCGGAAATGGTTGCCGCGGTTTTCGGCCACATTGGTGTAAAAATCCCACAAATGCTCCTGGCCCTGCATGCACTCGATGGCGGCGCGCTTTTTTTCCCACACATCAGTAATGTCGAGAAACATGTTGGGTTTCCAGCCCATCTGCTCGCTCTGGTGGGGCTCGAACAGGTAGAGCTGCGGGGCGCCGAGCACCTTTTCACCCGGGTTGTGGCCCCAGGCCTGGGCGATCATGCGGCATTCCATGGCCACTTCGGTGGTGTACATATGGTCGGTATTGTAGGGGTCATATGAGGAGTGGGACATCATGAATTTGGGCCGGACGGCGCGCATGACATCCACCAGCCGATATTTGTCGTCCCGGCTTAACTCCAGCGGATAATCGCCCAG
>JAADFY010000198.1:0-3118 GCA_013152625.1 Alphaproteobacteria bacterium | reverse complement strand
GCTTTGGCGGCATTTTCTGCCTCAATGCGTCGGGCTGTCTTGACCTTCTGGAGGGTCATGCCTTCCTGCTTCCACAGCTTGGCTGACTCACCGCGTTCGCCATAGGACAGGCACACGACGGTGACGTCATAGCCCTTTTTCTGATGCAGGGCGATGGCGCCCCCGGCCCGCCAGACAAAATCTGCGGCGTGGGCGCTGATTACCAGAGCGGTTTTTTCGGCGGGCAATATGGTTCCCCTGAATTTCCGGCACGTTGGGGCAGTATTGGCCCGCCGGGCGCGAAAAACCAGTTCATTCCCGCCCGCATGCCATAAGAAATTGCTATATACTCTTCGTTATTCGTTGGAAGAAAGGAGAGCTCGGTGAGCGCTGACAGCCTCAATTTGCGCCATTTGCGGGTCCTGTGCGCCGTGGCGGAGCATGCCAGTATTTCAAAGGCCGCCAGCCGGGTGCATCTTTCGCAGCCCGCCATTACCCAGGCGCTGGCCAAACTGGAGAGGATCGTTGGCGCCCGTCTTTTTGATCGCAGCGGGAATGGCATGTTTCTCAACACGCCGGGGGAGATATTTGTTTTCCGGGCCCGGCGGGCTCTGGCACTGATCGAAGAAGGTGCCCGGCAAGCCATTCGGGCGGGGGCAAAAGGGGGGACACGGCGGTATTCCAGTTTCGACGGTGGGATTACCTCGGCCCAGTTGCGGGCCCTGGTGGCCGTGGTGGAGGCAGGAAATTTTTCCCTCGCCGCGCGGGCAATCGGGATTTCGCAACCTTCGCTGCATCGCACGGCTCGGGATCTGGAACGGCTTGCGGGGGTTTCGTTTTTCATCCGGGCCAATCTCGGCATCGAGGTGACCGTTTCGGCCCGGACACTGGCCCGGAAGGGGCGACTGGCCTTTGGTGAACTTGAGCAGGGCTTTGCCGAAATTCAGTCATGGCAGGGCCGGGATACGGGCCGGATCGTGATTGGCACCATGCCACTGGCGCGAACAACCATCCTGCCCCGGGCCATAAACGAACTGCTTCGGGCCCGGCCCGATGTAGATATCAGTGTGATTGACGGCCCTTACGACGATCTGTTGCACGGGTTGCGGCACGGGGAGATCGACCTGCTTACCGGGGCCCTGCGCAAGCCAATTCCCATTGGCGATGTGGTGCAGGAGACCCTGTTTGAGGATCCGCTGGTGATCGTCGGCCGACACGGGCACCCGTTATGCGACCGGCCCGGCCTGAGCATGTCCGATCTGGCCCGCTTCCCCTGGGCTATCCCACGGGCCGGCACACCCACACGGGAATTTTTTGAACGCATGTTTGCCAGGTCTGGCATGGCCCCCCCGGGCCATGTGATTGAGGCAAGCTCGCTGGTGCTCATTCGTGGCCTTTTGCTGGGCAGCGACCGGCTGACCCTGATGTCGGCTCATCAGATGGACCCCGAAAAGGGACCCGGCATGTTGGCCCGGATGCCATTTTCACTGCATGGGACACGGCGCAAGATCGGGGTGACTTTCCGGCGGGACTGGCGCCCGACCGCCACCCAGACGCGGTTTCTCGATCTGTTGCGACAGGAGGGCCGGGCGGCCGGCGGCGGGGGTGAAGGCTATTCGAAAAATGAATAGAATCGGCAGCCATCCAATTTTGCCGCCCCCCTGTTCAGTGCTAGAGAACGTTGGGGCTAATTCTGCCATATTCTCCCATATTCTGCGTATTCTGCCCGATCAAGACATGAAAGCACACCAGCCAGACCGGCCAATCACCAAAATCGGATTTATCGGTTTTGTCGGCTATAGCGAAGCGGCCCGGGCCGGTGCCATTCCTGGTGTTTTTGGCCCACCTTCGGAACAAGGGGAAAAATGAGCATGAAATTTTGTGTAGCGGGGGCCGCCGGAGCGTTCGGCAAAAAGCATCTCGATGCCCTAAAAAACATTGACGGGGTGGAAGTCACCTCCGTTGTCGGGCGCACCGGGGAAACGATCGCTGCATTTGCCGCCGAGCGCGGCATCGCTCATGCCACCACCGATCTGGCCGAAAGTCTGTCCCGCTCCGATGTGGATGCGGTGATCCTTTCCACCCCCACCGGCATGCACGCCGCCCAGGCCATTGCTTGCATGAAGGCGGGCAAACATGTGCTGATTGAAATTCCCATGGCCGACAATCTCGCCGACAGCCGGGAGATTGTGGCGGTTCAGCGCGAGACGGGTGTTGTGGCCATGGCCGGGCATGTGCGGCGGTTCAACCCGTCCCACCAGTGGGTGCACAACAGGATCGTTGCGGGGGAACTCAATATCCAGCAGATGGATGTGCAAACCTATTTTTTCCGGCGCAAGAATATCAACGCCCTGGGCCAGCCGCGAAGCTGGACCGATCATTTGTTGTGGCACCACGCCTGCCACACCGTGGATCTGTTTCAGTATCAGACCGGTCAGGTGGCGGCGGATGTGTTCGGCATGGCCGGGCCGATCCACCCCGAACTCGGTATTGCCATGGATATGAGCATCGGGATGAAAACGGCTTCGGGGGCCCTGTGCACGCTTTCCCTGTCGTTTAACAATGATGGACCGTTAGGCACGTTTTTTCGCTATATTTGCGACAATGGCACCTATATCGCGCGATATGACGACCTGGTGGACGGGCACGAAAACCCTATCGACCTGACCGGCGTTGCCGTTTCAAGCAATGGCATTGAACTCATTGACCGCGAGTTTGTCGCCGCCATCAGCCAAGGGCGCGAACCGAACGGATCGGTTGCCGAGTGCCTGCCGGCCATGGAAACCCTCGATCGGATCGAAAAATTGATGGGATAAGGGCGGAAACGGTTTCGGGTCGGGATAACGGATTTCGGTTCCCTGAAACAAGTCAGACTGGATTGCCCGCATGAAGCGGGCAATGACGAAAAGAAAAACAGAGGCGTGCCGTCCTTGTGGATTCTTTAGTGGCGGCTCTTTTTTGTCTCACGGGCCGTACCGCATATTTCACGACGCGCTAACGCCGCGCTGTTCCATATGCTGGCCCTACGACGTGCGGGCCAAAGGCCCGGCTCGCGTTAGAGCTCGCTGAACTCCAAGTCAGAGAAAAAGACGGCTGCTCACATAGAGCCTCGCACCTCGCCGGTGCGGGGGTAAGCTGA
>JAADFY010000197.1 GCA_013152625.1 Alphaproteobacteria bacterium | reverse complement strand
ATATATTCATGACCCGTTTCACGCAACATGTGCGTGATCGGTGCGACAATTGTGCTCCCGGCCGGGTTTACCGGGCCCCAATGTCGTGGTTTGGCTCCAGGGTTTTGTCTCTGCTTGCCAGATTGACTTGTCCCCCATGCCACCCCGATAGTGCGCGCCGTTCACGATGTTGGGTCAGATTATGAGCAGAAATATCGCATTTCAGGGTGAGCCGGGCGCATTCAGCCATGCCGCGGTACAATCGCTCTATCCCCGCGACAAGGCCCTGCCGTGCCTGACGTTTGAAGACACCATCGGCGCGGTTCAGTCCGGTGGTGCCGATCTGGCCGTGGTGCCCATCGAAAACTCTCTTTATGGCCGTATCGCCGACATTCACCACCTGTTGCCCGAAAGCGGCCTTTTCATCACCGGCGAACATTTCCAGCCCATTCGCATGGCTCTGCTGGGATTGCCGGGCGCCACACTGGAAGAAATCCGCACCGTCCAGTCCTTGTCGGTGGCCCTGGGGCAATGCCGCAGGTTCATCGCCGGGCACAAATTTGCCAAGGTCAATGCGGTCGATACCGCTGGCTCGGCCCGCGAAATCTCCGAGCGCGGCGACCCTTCGTGCGCGGCCATTGCTTCGGTGCTGGCGGGGAAAATTTACGGGCTGAAGGTGCTGGCCGAAAATATCGAAGACGCCGATCACAACACCACCCGGTTTTTGATCATGTCGGCAAAACCGGTGAACGCCAAGCCTGACGGCGCGGCGGTAAAAACCACCTTCGTCTTTCGGGTGCGCAACGTACCCGCAGCGCTATACAAAGCCATGGGCGGTTTTGCCACCAACGGAGTCAATATGACCAAGCTGGAAAGTTATATGGTTGGCGGCAACTTTACGGCGACACAATTTTATGCCGATATTGAAGGCCACCCCGATGATCGTGCTGTCGCTTTGGCGATGGAGGAACTGGGCTTTTTTACCGACTATTTGAAAGTGCTCGGCGTCTACCCGGCAGCCCGCATCGACAAATAGCTTCAGCGTGGAGACGATTTTTGCCATGCCACAGGTCTTTTTAGCCGCATTTCTGGCGTTGATCCTTGCCACCGGCAGCCCTGCGGCCGGCCCCATCGAGGACGCCGACAAGGCAGTCGAGAACGGCGATCTGGCCACAGCGTTTCGCCTTTACAGCCGCGCCGCCGCAAGCGGCAACGCCATGGCCCAGTATCACCTGGGTTTGATGTATGAAAAGGGCGAGGGCGTCCCCCGGGACTACCAGACCGCAATCAGATGGCTTCGGCTGGCCGCGGGCCAGGGCCTGGCCATGGCCCAGTTCTCTTTAGGTGACATTTATGCCGCCGGGCAGGGCGTGGCCCGTGATGTGGTGGAAGCGGAACGCTGGTATCGACAGGCAGCGGTTCAGGGCGATGCGAAGTCGCAATATAGTATCGGTGTCATGTATGCCATTGGCGTCGGCCTGCCCCGGGACATGATTTTGGCCTATGTCTGGTTTGAACTTGCCGCCGCCCTGGGCGATGTGAACGGGGCGGCGGCCCGTGAGCGAATGGAGTATGTCATGACCGAGGATGAACTTGTACGCGGCCAGAAACTGGCCCGGCAATGTCTGGCTTCGGGGTATACTGAATGTGTTGAGCCGCCGATTTTGGCTCCGGAATCGGCTTGAACGTTTCACTCCTCATGGGTGTGGCACTCCTTGAGTTACAAAATGGCCCGACCCGGTCCGGCCTGAACCTGGGATAACTTTGTATGGCTAGAAACATCCTGTTGCTGATCGCCGATGATCTGGGCCGCATGGCGGGTTGTTACGGTGAAAAGCAGGTCGCAACCCCGAACATTGATGCCCTGGCGCGATCGGGCACCCGGTTTGACATGGCTTTTACGAGCACCGCTTCGTGCAGCGCTTCGCGCTCGGTGATCTATTCGGGCCTGCATACCCATCAAAACGGCCAGTATGGCCTCCACCACAATCACCACCATTTCATGACCTTTGCCCAGGTTGAAACGGCGCCAAAGCTGTTCGGCGAGCTGGGTTATCTCACCGGCATCATCGGCAAGGTCCATGTTGGGCCGGATGCGGTTTATCCATGGGAAGTGCGCGAGGAGAGCGCCACCCGCGATGTACGCTGGGCAGCGGACAGGGCCGCCAAATTCTTCGCCCGGGCCAAATCCGCCGATCGGCCGTTTTTTCTTACCATCGGTTACGTTGACCCCCATCGCGATCTCACCCGCTCCGGCTTTGGAAACGAAATTACCTATCCCGGCGTCCGCGATGACCCGGTGGCCGCCGCTGATGTTTCCGTGCCGCCGTTTCTCAGCGACCTGCCCGGGGTTCGTCAGGAATTGACCGAGTATTACCGCTCGGTCTCCCGCCTCGATCAGGGGATCGCCATGGCGCTGGGCGCCCTGTCAGAGGCCGGCCTCGACGACGACACGCTGGTGTGTTTTCTCTCCGACAATGGCGCGCCGTTTCTGAACTCGAAAACCACGCTTTACGATGCCGGCGTTCATTTGCCCCTGATTGTGAGGCGTCCGGGGCAAAAGCGCGGTGTGGCCAACCCCAATCTGGTTTCGTTTATTGACATACTTCCAAGTTTTCTGAACTGGGCCGGCGACGAGAAATCGCCCGGTCTCAGACAGGGAAGATCGTTCCTGCCGATTCTGGAAGACGAAATATTGCACCCCGATTGGCGCCTTGTTTTCGGCTCCCACAGTTTTCACGAAATCACCAACTATTATCCGACCCGGTTCTTGCGCACGCCTCGGTATAAATATCACCGCAATGTTGCCTGGAAGCTTGATTTTCCGTTCTCCAGCGATCTTTACGGATCGCTTTCCTGGGAGGCCATGCGTAATCAGAAACCGGTTACGATCGGCCAGCGCCCTTTGAAAAACTATATCCGCCGCCCACCCGAAGAACTTTACGATCTGGACGCGGACCCGGGCGAGGTGGTCAATCTGGCGCTGGATCGCGAATTTGAGCACCTTGTTCTTCAGATGAGGTGTCAGGTCGAGGACTGGCAACGCGCCACTCAGGACCCATGGCTATTTCGCGACGGCGTATCGGCACGGGCCGTTGAACATCATGTCAAAGCGGGTCTTCGCGTGCCCGACCGGTTCGACTTTGAGTACGAGGAACCGGGAAATGACGAGAGCACGGACACCT
>JAADFY010000196.1:17078-26257 GCA_013152625.1 Alphaproteobacteria bacterium | reverse complement strand
AGCCACCCCGCCCCGCCGGCCGGGGCCAGGGCGAAAAAAACTCACCCATACACGAAGCGGCGAAAACCCTGGGGCTTAAGGTCAGAACCCCCCAAAATTTCAGGAATGAGGCCGACCGGGCAGAATTTTCGGAACTGGACACCCATGTAGCGGTGGTGGTGGCCTATGGTTTGTTGTTGCCCCCCCCCATGCTGGCGGCACCCCGCCACGGATGCCTGAACCTGCATGGTTCTTTGTTGCCGCGCTGGCGCGGTGCCGCGCCCATCCAGCGCGCCATCATGGCCGGCGATACCGTCACCGGGATCATGGTCATGCAAATGGACGAGGGGCTCGATACCGGGCCGGTCGGTCTGGTTGAGCGGCTTGAAATCGGCCCGCTTATGACCGCCGGAGAACTCCATGATGAAATGAGCGTGCGCGGCGCCGATCTCATGGCCCGCGCGTTATCGGCTCTGGGGCGCGACAGTCTGCATTTTACCCCTCAGAACGATCACGGCGTCACCTATGCGAAAAAAATCGAAAAAGCGGAGACCATGCTCGATTTTGACCAGCCAGCGAGCACCGTGCACAACAAAATTCGCGGTCTGTCACCGTTTCCCGGCGCCTGGTTCTGGCTGGATCTGGACGGTCGCAAAACCCGGATCAAAGCCCTGGGATCGTCGCTTGGGGAAGTAAACGGCACCCCGGGCGAGATTTTAGACGACCAGTTCACCATTGCCTGCGCAACGGGCGCTGTTTGCCTCACACAGGTCCAGCGCCAGGGCCGTAAACCCTTGCCCGCCGGCGAGTTTTTGCGCGGAACGGGTTCCCTTGCCGGTGCCCGGGTCAACCCGTGACCACCCGCTACAAAGCCATCCTCGAATATGACGGCGCCCCGTTTGTCGGCTGGCAGACCCAGCCCAATGGCCTTTCCGTCCAAACGGCAATTGAGGCTGCAATTGAGAAATTCTGCGGATATGCGGTCCGCGTACAGGCCGCCGGGCGCACCGACGCTGGGGTCCATGCCAAAGCCCAGGTCATTCATTTCGATCTTAACCGGGATTGGCCGGCGCCAAAGGTCCGCGACGCCATCAACCATCATTTGCGCCCGGCCCCGGTTTGCCTGATCGAATGCGAGGCGGTCACCGAAGGGTTTGAGGCCCGGTTTTCCGCCACTGCCCGCCATTATCAATATTGCATCATCAATCGCCCCGCACCCGCCGCGCTGATGCGGAACCGGGCCTGGCATGTCGCCCGTCCCCTTGATGTGGCCGCCATGCATGAAGCGGCGGCAACCATTCTGGGCCACCATGATTTTACGACATTTCGTTCATCGGCCTGCCAGGCCAATTCGCCCCTGCGCACCCTGGACCGGCTCGAAGTGGTCCGCGATGGTGAGCAAGTGTGGATCAAGGCCTCGGCCCGGTCATTCCTGCACAACCAGGTGCGCTCCTTGGTCGGCTCGCTCAAGCTGGTCGGGTTGGGTAAATGGCCTGTCGGGGCCCTGCGGGTGGCGCTGGATAAAAAGGACAGGGCCGCCTGCGGACCGGTGGCCCCCGCCCACGGCCTTTATCTTGTGGCCGTGGATTACCCGGAATTTTGAGGGGTTAGATCGGCACGACCCCTTCCACCCGGGGCAGAAACGACATGATGATCATAAGCGTGACAAACCCTGAGGCCAGTTGCGCAATGATCATTCCCGCCACCAGCATTGGCGGCAGGCCGATAACGATCCGGGCGGCGCGAATGAAAAAGTATATGGTCAGAATGGCCACGAACGCCGGCGCCAGCAACGTGGTTATGGCGGCCAGATCAATGCCGATAAGAATGACAGAATTAAAAAAGCTGCCCCAGTTGTAAACGACGATAAACGGGACAAAATGGCTTTTGCGGCCCACCACCATCAAATAATAATAGATCACGGCAATAGAGATCGCCGTCACGCCGAAATTGACCACAACCGCCTGTGACGGGGTCAAAAAGATGTCCGGTTGCCCCTCGACGTGCGGCGAGGGGGTGACAGCCAGAAGGGCATTGCCGATGACAATGGCGATCAGCGATCCCACCAGCCCGTGCAGGGTGAGATTGAAATGTTCCACCGCATCACGCCGTCCCAGCAGCACGGCCAGGCACCCGCGCAAGGCCGCACCCACTTCTAGAATATAGTTCATGCGCGTGAAATTCCTTTAAAAAATCCGTCTAGGAAGTGGGCATAGATTTCGCCCAGTTCAAGCAGTTGGTCGGTCGATACCCGCTCATCGACCTTATGCAGCAGTTCGCCAACCAGACCAAATTCGGCTACCGGACAATAGTTGGCGACAAACCGCCCGTCCGATGTCCCCCCGCTGGTCGAACGTTCCGGGGTACGTCGGCACACTGTTTCAATGGCTTTGGCCAGAACGTCAACCTCCGACGCATCCGCCGACACAAACCAGTTCGAAACCGGTTGCCGGATTTGTAACGAAACCGCGCACCCCGGGGCAGGGATACCGGCAATGATTTTTTCAATCCGGGCCCCAAGGCGATGCTCGGACCACAAGTCGGTAAACCGGATATTGAACGAGAGTGACCCGGCCGCCGGAATGATGTTTGCCGCCCCGTTGCCCACATCCAACGACGTCAATTGCAGGTTTGTGGGTGAAAAATTTTTCGTTCCGTCATCAAAATGGGCCACGCTCAGGGCCACCGCGATCTGTGCCAGAACCGGCAGGGGGTTGTGGGCCAGATGGGGATAAGCGGTGTGGCCCTGGGTCCCCGCCACGGTAATCTTGCCCGACAGCGACCCCCGCCGGCCCACCTTGATCCTGTCGCCAAGCAGTTTCGCGCTGGTGGGCTCTCCCACCAGGCCAAAATCAAACTTGTGGCCCTGTTCGGCCGCCCATTGCAGCACTTTTTTCGCCCCGTTTACCGCGTCTGCTTCTTCATCCCCGGTAATCAGGATGGAAATGCGCCCGTCATCGCCCCCCCGGCGCCGCAAAAATTCTGTCGCCGCCGCGCAAAACGCGGCAACGCCGGACTTCATGTCCACGGCGCCCCGGCCCCAGATCTCTCCGTCCAGTTCCATGGCAGAGAACGGGTCGTGTCGCCAGTCGCTTTGATTGCCCGGCGGCACCACATCAACGTGGCCGCAAAACAACAGGTGTCTTTGGCCCCGGCCCCAGGTGGCAAAAAGATTGTCCACCCGGTAAGAACCGTCGCCGGAAAACGGCAGGCGGGTGCAGGCAAAGCCCGCCGGTTTGAGAAACCCCTCAACCACGTCCAGTGCCCCGTCATCCGCCGGGGTGATCGAGCGGCAGCGTATTAGCGCTTTAAGAAGATCAGCGGCAGTTTCCCGTGGCATTCCCGCCAGTCTCCGTTTTGGTTTGGCCGCACCGGTTCAGGCCGGTTCGCCGCCCAGCGGGTCCGGCCCGTATGTGTTGGTACCTTCGGTGCCTTTAAGAAACCCGCACACCACCAGCAGATAAATGCCAATAATTGCCAGCACCGCGGTCAGGAGCGTGGTCATCAAAGTCGGCACGGGCACCTGGAACCCGCCCATGTCCACCATTGAAAATCCAAAGCCGGACACCTGTAGTAAAAGCAAAACAATACTCAGGCCAAAATAAATCCACACGTCATTTCCGGCGCTGTCCCGGTCGTGCCGCCGCTTGATCAAAATAGCGCTGGCCGGATAGACAAACAAAGCAAACAGCAACAGGCCACTCCAGCTGGATCGGCCCATGGCCTGTGTCGCCAGCCGGCTCATTTCCGCCGGATCGGTGCTTGCCGCGATCATGGCGGAAGTATCCGCCATCATGCCCAGCCCGACCATGGGCATGATCACGATGGACAAAAGAATGGAAACCACGGCCAGGCCCAGAAACCCCAGCCAGAATGTCTTGCGCCCGATTCGGCCTTCCCGGCTCAGATATAGTCCCTTGAGACTTTCAATATTCATGGCAGACCTCCTGTTTGGCCGGCAATCATGCCCGGCCGGCGCCTGATGTTAGATGAATCGCCTTATTGTGCCTAATCGCGCAGCAACTCGTTGATCGAGGTCTTGGATCGGGTTTTTGCGTCAACCTGCTTTACAATTACCGCGCAATAAAGACCGGGGCCGGGTGAACCGTCAGGCAGGTTGCGGCCCGGCATGGACCCGGACACGACCACCGAATAGGGCGGCACGGCCCCCATATGAATTTCGCCGGTGGCCCGATTGATGATTTTTGTCGACTGACCAATGAACACGCCCATGGAGATCACCGACCCTTCGCCCACAACCACCCCTTCGACCACCTCCGAGCGGGCGCCGATGAAGCAGTTGTCCTCGATGATCACCGGACCGGCCTGCAGCGGCTCCAGCACGCCGCCAATGCCGACGCCACCGGACAAATGCACATTTCTGCCGATCTGGGCGCACGAGCCCACCGTTACCCAGGTGTCGACCATGGTTCCCGCGCCCACAAAGGCCCCCAGATTGACGAACGAAGGCATCAGCACAGCGCCGGCCCCGATATGGGCCGAATGGCGCACAATGGCCCCCGGCACGGCCCGAAATCCCGCTTCCCGGAAGCGATTGGCGCTCCAGTCGGAAAATTTTGAAGGCACCTTGTCCCACCAGTTGGCGCCCCCGGGCCCCCCGGCGATAATTTCCATGTCGTTGAGCCGAAAACTGAGCAGCACTGCCATTTTCAGCCACTCATTGACCACCCATTGCCCGCCGGGCTGCTTTTCGGCCACCCGGGCCGCGCCACTGTCCAGCAGTGCCAGCGCTTCGGTCACCGCCTCGCGAACCTCGCCTTTGGTATCGAGATTTATGGCGTCTCGGGCCGCAAAGGCCGGTTCGATTATTTTTGCCAGTTCGGCGTGTCGGGGGTCGGTCTGGGTCACGTTTTCCGCTCGGTTTTTTCAGTTTGCGCGACCATAACTTTCGGGCTGGAACTGTCAACCAGCCCGTCCGGCGCGAGGACAGAAAGAGTCGCCCACCCCTCCCCAACCACATCGTCTTAACCTTGATGTGTCAGATTGTCGGTCAAAACAACAAAGGTAAGAAACCATGGCCCGTCACCCCCGCACACCCACCGCATTTCGTACCTCCGAGCAGGATATTGAAACCGTCCGCCATCTGCCGCGCACGCCGCAGACCGAGAGCGCCGCCTATCGGTTGGCGTTTTGTGACATGGACTTCATGACCTCGGAGGAATTGCGCGGGGTTCGTTTCCAACTCGAATATCTCAAACCGGAACTGTGGTTGCAGGAACGCGGCATCCAAAGCACCGTCGTCATGTTTGGCGGCGCCCGAATTCCCGCCCCCGGCGAGCCCGCCTCACTGGCCAGGACCGAGATCGCCCGGAAAAATCTTGAAGCCAATTCGATCTATTACGACGAGGCGCGAAAATTTGCCCGCCTGGCTTCAGAGACCGCCAGAACCCTGGATTACAAGCAGTTCATCGTGGTGACCGGCGGCGGGCCGGGGGTGATGGAGGCGGGCAATCGGGGTGCCCATGATGTGGATGCGCCGTCGATTGGCTTAAACATTGTTTTGCCCCATGAGCAGGCGCCGAACCGATATGTCACGCCTGATCTGGCCTTTAATTTTCACTATTTTGCCACCCGCAAGATACATTTTTTGCTGCGCGCCCGGGTAGTGGCGATTTTTCCCGGCGGGTTTGGCACCCTCGACGAATTCTTTGAAACCCTCACCCTTATTCAGACCGGCCGCATGGAGCGCATTCCGCTTTTGCTGTTTGGTTCGAAATTCTGGTCCCGGGCTATCAATCTGGAGGCGCTGGCCGAGGAGGGCACCATCAGCCCCGAGGATCTCGACCTGTTCACCATTGTCGACAGCGCCGAAGATGCCTGGGACAAGGTGCGCGCCCGGTATGATCTGCCGCCGGTCCCGGTAGCGTAAGCTACTCGGCGTGAGCGAAAACAAGAGCGAAGTTGCGCAACTCCAGAAGCTAACCCACCGCCTTGCCAAGAAACGCTGACAGATCGGCGGTAACGTGATGGACATGGGGCTGGGCGTCGGCCCGTTCCAGTTCCCAGTTGTCTACCTGGGTGTGGGCATATTCTTCCTTTGGCACCACATGCACAGTGGACATGCCCATTTCGTGGGGCACCAGAAGGTTTTTCTCCAGATCGTCGAGCATAACCGACTTTTCGGGTGCAACATCGAACCGGGAAACAAATATCTCGTAAGCGGTGCGATGGGGTTTGGGTACAAAGCCGCACCCGCGCACATCGAGAATGCCCTCAAACAGATCGCTGGCGCCCAGCCGGTCCAGGACCGCATGTGCATGGGGTTCATCGGCGTTGGTAAAGATGAATTTACGGCCGGGCAGGGCGCGAATGGCCGCCACCAGTCCGGGGTCGGCCTCAACGCTGGTGTAATCGATGTCGTGCACTGCCGCCAGATAATGTTCGGGGTCTACCCCGTGGCTTTGCATCAGCCCGTTCAGGGTCGTGCCATGGTGCTGATAATGATCTTTTTGCAGCTTGCGCGCCGCGTTATGTTCCATCCCGGTCAGATCCATCACATAGCGCGTGATCAGCTTGTCGACCTGGGCAAACAGGGTGCACGTTCGCGGATACAGCGTGTTGTCGAGATCAAACAGCCAGGCATTGATGTGATTTAATGACCCCGCTGTGGCCGTAATATCGCTCATGCCGTGTCCTTTACGATCAAGGTTCCCGCTCCGTATTCGGTAAAAAGTTCGATCAGTACCGCATGTTCGGTTTTCCCGTTCAGGATCACCACCCCTTCCACACCGTTCTTCAGGGCCGAGATGGCGTTTTCCACTTTCGGGATCATGCCCCCTTTAATCGTTCCGTTTGCAATGAGTGCTGTCGCTTCGCCCACGCTTAACCGCGCCAGCAGTTGCCCGTTTTCATCCAAGACACCGGGCACATCGGTTAAAAACAGCAAACGCTTGGCCTGTTGCGACCCCGCAATGGCCATGGCGAACGTGTCGGCATTGATATTGTAGGTATGCCCGTCGCGGCCCGGCGCCACCGGCGCAATGACCGGGATCATTTCCGACCGGGCCAGAAGGTCAATCAATGTCCGGTCCACTTCCACCGGCTCGCCCACAAACCCCAGATCAATCATGCGCTCGATGGTGCTGTCCGGATCGATGACTGTTTTTTGCGCCTTTTGGGCAAAAACCATATTGCCGTCCTTGCCGCACAGCCCGATGGCCCATTCCCCTTCGGCATTGATCAGGGCAACGATTTGCTTGTTGATCGAACCGGCCAGCACCATTTCCACAATGTCCACCGATTGCTTGTCCGTCACCCGCAAGCCGCCCTCGAACCGGGATTTGATTCCCAGCCTTTCCAGCATTGCTCCGATCTGCGGCCCCCCCCCATGCACGACAATGGGATTGACCTTGGACTGCTTGAGCAATGCAACATCCCGGGCAAAGGCTTTTGAAAGAGCCGCATCGCCCATGGCGTGGCCGCCATATTTAATGACGACCGTCTCCCCTTCATAGCGCTGCATATAAGGCAGAGCCTTGGCCAGTATGGCGGCGTCGCCGGCGGGATTGGAAAATGTGCGGGTCATATGGGGGCTCGTAGGGTTTCGTTCTTTTTTGTTTAACCGGTGCCGGAGAGCTTGTCGCGTGCCATCTGTCCGGTTGGTTGTCCGCTTGTAACCGGCGTCTTGATTGGCAATATAGGCAACCTTTTGCCTGCGGATTGTATTTTCATGAAAATCACCATCATCCAGACCGGCGCCAACCCGCCCGAATTTAAGGATCGGTTCGCCCCCTACGCGGATTTTTTCACCCGTATGCTGACCGGCGCCGACCCTACCCTGAGCACAAATGTGGTGGCGCCCGTGCTTGGTGAGCCGCTGCCTGATGTCAAATCCCTTGAGGCCATAATAATCACCGGTTCGGCCAGTTCCGCCTATGACGAGACCCCCTGGATTGACGAACTTCGCCGCTTTATCCAAAGCGCCTATGAATTGAGTCTGCCCATGGTCGGGATTTGTTTTGGCCATCAGATCATGGCCCACGCGCTTGGGGGAACGGTGCAGAAATCAGCCCGGGGCTGGGGCCTTGGGCTGCATGAATACCGGCTGGAAAATCCCCCGTCGTTTATGAACGGGACCCCGGAACTGTTGGCCGTGCCCGCCAGCCACCAGGATCAGGTGGTGGCGCTGCCCCCGGGTGCAGCCGTGATCATGGGGTCGCAATTTACCCCCCTTGCCGGGCTGGCGTATGCTTCTGGGGCGGCCATCAGTTTTCAGCCCCACCCCGAATTTTCCAAAGACCTGGCAACGGAAATTTTTCGGCGCCGGATCGATAATCCCCTGACCGCCGAAGAAGTTGAACACGCGGTGCGCTCACTCGATGGTCGCAATGACAGCTCGGCCCTGGCAACAGCCATCGCCCGCTTCTATCGCCAGCACACAGCTACCCCAGTCTGACGATTTCGGCCCGCAGCGCTTCGATCCCCTCGTTTTTCTCCGCTGAGGTGATCAGCAGGCGCGGGTGGGCCGCCCCGTGTTTGGCAACAGCTGCTTTGGTTGCCGAAATGACCGCCTCAAGCGCCCGGGTGCTGCATTTGTCGGCCTTGGTCAGAACGATCTGATAGCTTACCGCCGCCCGGTCCAGCTCGTTCATCAAGGTTATGTCGTTTGCTTTGGGCCCGTGCCGCGCATCCACCAGCGCATAAACCCGGCGCAGGGTTGCCCGGCCTTTCAGATAGGCGTGAATGAGCCGGGTCCATTTGGCCACGGTTTCTTTTGGCGCCTGGGCAAAGCCATAGCCGGGCAGATCAACGATCCGGAAGGGCGCATCATCCGCCTCGAATATGTTCAGCTCCTGGGTTCGCCCCGGGGTATTTGAGGTTCGCGCCAGCCCCCTCCGGCCCACAACGGCATTGATCAGTGAGGACTTGCCCACATTGGACCGGCCTGCGAATGCCACCTCCACCCGATCGGGGAGCGGCAGATCGGCAATGCGCACGCACCCTTTGACAAAGACCCAGGGGCGGGCAAACAGGAGCCGCCCAGCCTCGATCATTGCCTCATTGCTGGTTTCTGCGTGTTCCATGCCGCTTGGTAAAACTTCCCGCAGGGTCGGGCAAGTCCCCCCGAATGGGCGGCAATTCTCCTATCGGGCAATATCCCGGTCGCCGCGAAACCACTTCACGCTGTCAAAATAGTCAAACCCCAGCGAGATGAGGTTAACCACCAGAATAATCCACAA
>JAADFY010000196.1:0-17073 GCA_013152625.1 Alphaproteobacteria bacterium | reverse complement strand
AAGTAGGCTCCCGACACCGCCGGGTCAGGCAGTAACCCCAAAACGATAAAAGCCACCAGCGGCGTCCACAACACCACATGGGAGAGCGCCATGGCCTTGGACAGGCCCCGCTCGGTGGCCATGACCACCAGATTTGGTGCCATGCCGCCAAGGGCCAGCGCCGCCACCAGCCAGCCCCCCGTCTCGCCCGTAAAAAAGATCGAGGCGGTGTTGACCGGGGCAAGGATCAGCCCCACCCAGATCTGAACCCAGCCCGGCATGGCCCGAAAGCTGGCCCAGATATCCCTGATCAAATTCATGTTTTGATGTCCGTCCTGATTTTTAGGCCCGCCTTTGGGCGTCCTGCCTGAATATGGTCTGACAGCATTTATCTTGTGCCCGGGCGCGCCGATTTCAACTGCAAGTCCATTGAACTTTTCGCTAGCCGGAAAATTTGTGTCTAAGATCACGGTTTGACCGGCGCTGCCCGTACCCGATTTGGCCTGGGGTCATCAGACGAAATGGCCAAACGCGGCTTCATCCAGCCCGCGCCGGCTCAGGCCACGTTCAAACGCGGCCCAGTTGGATACTTTATCTTGCGCATTGCGGGTTCGGTCCTGCCGCTTAAGGCCGGTTTTTTTCATCTCCGGCTTTGGTTTCAAATCAAACCCGATTTCACGGGCGAGGGCGGAAAACCGGTCAAGCGTGTGATTTAATTCAGCGTCGATCACATCTTCATATCTAATGATCGGCAACCCCTGCCCCAGGGCCCGGTAATGCTCAATCCAGTGTTGATACCAGGCCGCGGCTTTGTGGTGCCAGTCAGCATACTCGCCGGCATCCACTTCAACTTTTACCCCAGTGGTATCCACCGACAGCCATTCAGACAGCATCAGGGCTTTTTGCTCGGACACAAACGAATCGATGGCCCGGCGTGAAATCAGCATCGCCCGGGTCCCCGGCCGGCCCAGAACTTCGCTTTTGATGGTTTCATAGGTAAGCTGTCCGGCCAGGATCTTGAAAATCATCACCGGTTTTCCCGTAAAGCGGCACACCCGGGCCACCCGGTTCAGAAAAAGACGTGGATGAGCGTTCACGAACCGGATCAGGGCCGGATCTGTAACCCGGTTTTTGGCCCATATAGTAACCAGAGGCACCGGCACATGGGTTCGTAACCCCCAGGAGCCACCCGCCTCGAACAGTTCATAAAAAGCGGCAACCCGCTGGTAATTTCCAAGCACCGAGCACAGGTGATTGCTGCCGGTCCGTTTCACGCTCAGCAGGCAGATGCAATTGGATTTCGGCTCTGGTTTTTGTTTCACGCAGCTCTTGGACTTATCGGGCAGGTTGCGCTGGAATGTTGTCGCGATTTTGCCGGAAAAGTCGACCCTGGTTTATTGTCTGGCCTTTGATTGCAGGTCGCGCAATCGAAAAAAATTCCTGCTCTGCGATAGACCACGCGCCCCTTGGGGATACCAGCCGCAAAGCGATCAAAAACGGTCAGCGTCCACGCAATATTTTCGCCCCGTCGGGTCGATCAGGCAAAATGGCTGAATGCTGCCTCGTCCAGTCCGCGCCGGCTCAGGCTCTTTTCGGTTTCCGCCCAGTTGGACACTTTGTCCCTTACATTTTGGTTCCGGTCCTGTCGTTTAAGTCCGGTTTGCTTCATCTCCGCGCTCAACTTCAGGTCGAGCCCCACCTGGGAAGCAAGGGCGGAAAATCGACTTAACGCATGGGGAACGCTAGCTGCGATATCGTCTTCATAACGTATGACCGGCAATGCCATGCCCCGGGTCTGATGATAAGTGCGCCAGTGCTCATACCTTTCTGTCTGTTTCCCATACCATTCGGCAAATGCGCCGGCATCTATGGCAACTTTGACATCGGTCGTATCTGTGTGCACCCAGCGTGAAACTGTCCTGGCTTTGAGCATTGAGACATATGAGTCGATGGCCCGGCGGGAGATCAGCATCGCCCGGGTGCCGGGCCGCCCCAGGACCTCCGTGTCAATAGTAGCGAGGGGAAGTTGGGTGTTAAACACCTGAAACGCCATTGCCGGCTTGCCCGTCCAACGGCATATCCTGGCCACCCGGTCTAAAAACAGCCGTGGCCTGGCTTGCGCGAACGCCGTGATCGCCGGGTCGGTATTGCGATTTTTGGCCGAAAGAGTAACCAGAGTGGCCGGCACATGGCGCACCAGCCCCCAGCTCCCCCGTCGTTCAAACAATTCGCCAAACGAGGCAAATCGGGCAAAATTGTTCAATATGAAACTAAGATGGGTGCTGCCGGTTCGCCCCGTCCCCAGAATGCAGATGTTATTGGTTTTTGGCTCTGGTTTCTGTTTCATTCAGCCCTTTGACTGATCGGGCCGGTTGCGCCGGAATGCCGAGGTGATATTGCCGATAAAGTCGACGTCCACCCCGTGCCGCCGCATGATCGCATATTGCTGGATCATCGACAGGAAATTGTTCCAGGCCCAGTAGATCACCAGCCCGGCGGGGAAGCTTGCCAGCATGAAGGTAAAAATAACCGGCATCCAGGCAAAAATCATCTGCGAGGTGGGGTCGGCGGGCGGCGGGTTGAGCCGCATTTGCAAAAACATGGTAACGCCCATGATCAGGGGCCACACGCCCAGGGCCAGAAACGGCCCGATCAGCGGTACCACTGTCGGATCATAGGGCAAAAGACCGAACAGGTTGAACACGGTTGTCGGATCGGGCGCCGCCAGATCCTGAATCCATCCGAAAAATGGCGCCTGGCGCATTTCGATGGTCACGAACAGCACTTTATAGAGCGAAAAGAATATCGGGATCTGGATCAGGATCGGCCAGCAGCCCGAGAGCGGATTGATTTTTTCCCGCTTGTACAACTCCATGGTTTTTTGCTGCTGGGTGGCCCGGTCGTCCTTGTACTGTTCCTGGATAGCCTTCATTTCAGGCTGGACTTTTTTCATGCCGGCCATGGAGGCGTAAGATTTGTTGGCGAACCAGAACAACGCCGCCTTGATCAGGACGGTGACCGCCAGAATGGCCAGGCCGAAATTGCCCAGAACCGAATTGAGCGCCCGGATCAGGTAAAACAGCGGTCGGGTAATAATCTGGAACCAGCCCCAGTCGATCAAAAGTTCAAGTCGGTCGATCCCCAGGGTTTTTTCATACCCGTCAATAACCGCTTCGACTTTGGCCCCCGCATAAAGATAGGATTTGGTCCCGCCGACGCTGCCCGCCTGCACCACCACCGGGTTTTGTTCCACATAGCTGGTCTGGTAGGTGTCCTGCCCCCCCTCAAGGGAATAGCCGAACCGGGCATTGATGTTGGTGCCCACATCGGGAATGACCGCCGCTGCCCAGTATTTGTCGGTTATGCCCAGCCAGCCGCCGGTGCTCTCCACATCGTCCTGAACCTTGTCGCGGATGTCCTTGTACGAGGTCTCGATCAGGTTCTTGGTGCCAAGAACCCCGATCAGTCCCTCATGGAGAATGAAAAATCCTGAAACCTGCGGCGTTTCATGGCGCGACACCAGCGAATAGGGAAACAGGGCAACATCCCCGGAGGTATCGTTGCTGACGGTCTGCTCGATGGTAAACAGATAGTTTTCGTCCAGCGATATCTTGCGGGCAAATCTGAGGCCCTCGCCATTGTCATAGCGCAGGGTTACGGGCCGGTCCGGGGCCAGGGTGCGATTGCCGGTCACCTCCCACACGGTTTCGCTGGTGGGCAGGCCCTCCCGGGCGCCCCCCGCTCCGATCCACCCCTGCTCGGCGAAATACGGCGTCGGCGATCCAAGGGGCGAAAACAGGGTGATAATGTCGCTCTCCGGATCAGTGGTTTCGCGATATTTGTTCAGTCGGAGATCATCGATTCGACCGCCCAGCAAATTGATTGAACCCGAAAGAGACGGTGTGGAAATGGCAATGCGCTCGGCGGTGGCGACCAGTTGCTCCCGGGTGCCGGTAGCCGGCCCGGGCTGAACGCCAACAACAGGAGTTTCGCCCCCCCCAGATGTTGCCAGATTCGGCGTTGCCAGATTCGGTGTTGCCAGAGCGCTTTGATTGGCCGCCTCTTCGGAGGCGGCGCGGGCCTCGGCCTGTTCCTGGGCCTGCTGCATTTGCGGCCCGGCGACGAAAAACTGCCACCCGAACAAAACGATCATCGACAGCACGACGGCCAGGATCATATTTCGTGTGTCGCTCATGCTCGGTCCGTTTGCTGTTTGGGCGGAATGTGCTGTTCCTCAAGCCGCCGATGCACTCGCGACAGTGCCTTGATCAGTGCAAGAACCAGCGCGCTGAATGGTTCATGTAACGCTCCTGTCCGTCCGATCAATACATAATCGTAAGCGGGCTGGAAATTGTTGACCTGTTCTGAGGCCGCCCGCAACCGTCTTTTGATCCGGTTACGCACCGGCGCATTGCCGCACCGCTTGGTCACCGTAAAGCCCACGCCGGGTCCGGCAGGCCCTTCCGGTGCCCTCGTGGCTCGCGCCTGCAGGACAAAAGCGGGCATACGCGCCCTTTGTCCTCGGGCGACCGCAAGAAATTGTGATCGGGTTTTAAGGCGCGTCAAGCCGCCCTGATGAAGCGCCGCGTTCAAGTCGGTGCCGGCTCAGGCCGAAAGACGCTTGCGTCCGCGTGCGCGTCGCGCATTCAGGATTTTGCGACCGTGCCGCGTTGCCATCCGGGAACGAAATCCATGCCGACGGGTTCGAACGAGCCGGCTGGGCTGAAAAGTACGCTTCATTGCATGACGCCGCGCCGCGCGCGGCCCTTCTGAAAACTCAAGATTGGTGATCCGGGTGCCGGAGGCAAGCTTGCAAACCGGCAAGTTTGCCCACCTGAAAAACACCGACGAAACCGGGGGCGGGCATGCCCGTCCACAGTGCGCGGCTTATAGGCAATCGCCCTCCCCAAGTCAACGCGAAGCGCAAAAAGTCAACGCGAAGCGCAAAAGGTTGAACAGGAACCATACTCTGTTTTCACACATCGTAAAAGCTGGGTGATCGCTGACCACAAGGCGCGATTTATGTCCTATCAATGGGCAACGCCGCAAATCGGTTCGGGTTGCCACCCCAAAAGAGCACCTCGTACCAGTGGATCGGCCATTTTTTGAAAAACAGCGGTGGCTGGACAGGAAACCGGGATCGAAATGAATACGCAAACCACCACAAAACCAAGACCCGCCTGGCGGCGCTGGGCGCCATTGGCGGGCCTGATCGCAATTATTGCCCTGGGCTATTCCCTGGGCTGGCACCGGCTCATATCCGCTGAGGCCCTCACCGCCAATTATACGGCGCTAAAGGATTTTGTTCTTGCCTATGGCCTTTTGGCCGCCCTTGCCGCCGGGCTCGTTTATGCGACGGCCACCGCCCTAAGCCTGCCCGTGGGCCTGATCATGACCGTGTCCATCGGAATATTGTTTGGCTGGTGGCAGGCAACGATCATCGTCGTCATCTCCGCCACCCTGGGCGCCTCGGTTCTGTACTGGATCGCCCGTACTTCTTTGCGCGATTTCTACCAGGAGCGCGCCGGCGCTTATTTGAACAAACTTGCCAAAGGGTTTGCCCGGGACGCGGTGTCCTACATGTTGTTTTTGCGGCTTGTGCCCGCCTTTCCCTTTGTGCTGGTCAATTTTGCCCCGGGCATTTTGGGTGTGCCGTTTTTCACCTATTTCTGGACCACCCTGGTCGGTATTGCCCCCGGCACCGCAGCCTACTCATTTGCCGGCGCCGGCCTGGCCAGCGTCATGGAGCGCCAATCCGAAATGTACATCCAGTGCACCGAAGCGGGCGGCGCAAATTGCGGTTTTTCTTTAGAGCTTTCAGCCCTGATAACGCCTGAACTGCTGATTGCTTTTGCTGCGCTTGGTCTGGTCGCACTAACCCCGGTGGTCATTCGCCGCTTCTGGCCGGCCCGCGTGACCTAGAAAAGGAATTCTTTCATGTCCGAGACATTGACCCCTGACCTGTGCGTCATCGGCGCCGGTTCCGGCGGCCTGACCGTTGCCGCCGCCGCCTGTGCCATGGGCGCCTCGGTGGTGCTGGTTGAAAAAGGCAAAATGGGCGGCGACTGCCTCAACTATGGCTGCGTGCCCTCAAAGGCGCTGCTCGCCGCCGCCAAAGCCGCGCACACATTTCGCGCCAGTGCCAAATTCGGGATCAAGAACACCGAGCCCGCCATCGATTTTTCCCTTGTGAACGCCCATGTCCGCGGCGTGATCGACACCATCGCCCCCCATGATTCCGTTGAACGATTTGAGGGGTTGGGCGCTACGGTGATCCAGGCCGGGGCAAAATTTCTTGATGCCAGAACCATTGAAGCGGGCGGCAAGAAAATCCGCCCCCGCCGGGTGGTCATCGCCACCGGTTCCCGGGCGGTGGTGCCCCCCATTCCCGGCCTCGACAAAACCCCCTACCTGACCAACGAAAACATATTCGATTTGACCGAAAAGCCCGATCATCTCGTGATCGTTGGCGGAGGTCCCATCGGTATGGAAATGGCCCAGGCTCACCGTCGGCTGGGGTGTAAGGTGACCGTGCTCGATATGGCGCCGCCCCTGGGCAAGGATGATCCCGAGCTGACCGCCATTGCCCTGCGCAAGATCGAGGCCGAAGGTGTGGTCATTCTCGCCCCGGCCAAGGTGCTCTCAATCGCCGGATCGGCGGGCAAAGGCATCACGGTGACCATTGAGACCGGGGGTGAAAACAAAGATATTGCCGGTTCGCACCTGCTCATGGCTGTTGGCCGCGCCCCCCAGACCGCGGATCTGGGGCTCGAAGTGGCCGGGATCAAAACCCACCGGGGCGCCATTGTCATCTCCAGCGCGCTTAAAACCTCCAATCGGCGCGTTTATGCCATTGGCGATGTTACCGGCGGGCTGATGTTCACCCACGTTGCCGGCTATCAGGCCGGGCTTGTGGTCCGCAATGCGCTGTTTGGGTTGCCGGTGCGCTATGATACCGCCGCCATTCCCTGGACCACCTATACCGATCCCGAAATCGGTCAGGTCGGCCTCACCGAGGCGGCGGCCCGGGAAAAACTGGGCGACCGGTTCAAGGTGCTGCGCTGGAAATATACCGAAAACGATCGCGCCACCGCCGAACGGCGCACCGATGGCCTGCTCAAGGTCATCACCGACCCCAAGGGCCGAATTCTGGGGGCAGGGGCGGTGGGAATGCTGGCGGGGGAACTGATCAGCTTTTATGCCTTTGCCATTGCCAACCGCATGAAGGTGGGTGCGTTCGTAAAATTCGTCGCCCCCTATCCAACCTTGACCGAAGTGGCCAAACGGGTGGCTGTGGAGTTTTATCGCGACGCGTTGGACAACCCCTGGCTGGGACGCTTGCGGGCCTTCAACCGATTGTTGCCCTGATTGCAATCGGCTATGAAGCATTCCATGAAGAATGTTTCGCCACGCTCGCGCCGGTCCCCCTTTGGCTTGTCGTTCAAGCTGATCGTAATGATTGTGGTTTCGATACTGACGGTTGAAGTCATCATCTATTTGCCGTCGGTGGCCAATTTTCGCGTGGTCTGGCTCGAAGACCGCATTCGGGTCGGCAAGGTGGCCGCACAGGTGATCGACCTGATCCCGCCCACCTTCGCCCTGCCGCCCCAGTTTGCCAACTCGTTGCTCACCTCCGCCGGGTTCACCGCCATCGTCGCCCGCACCCAGGGCCGCTCTTTGCTAATCCAGCGCGACGATGTGCCCATGCCCCTCACCGCCATAACCGCTGACACCCGGGAGCGGGGCCCCTTTGTGATGATCACCGGCGCCCTGGATACCCTGTTCAACGGCGGCGAGCGTACATTGCGCATCGTTGGCGGCTACGAGGATGTCCAGGATGGGCTGGTTGAGATTTTAGTACCTGAAAAACCGCTTCGTGATGCCATGCTGATTTATTCGCGGAACATTTTTTTCCTGTCGCTGATTATTGTTGCCCTGACGTCAGCGGCGATATTTCTGTTTTTGAACCAGTTACTGATCCGCCCCATCGGCCGGCTGACCAACAACATGATCGCGTTTAGAAAAACGCCTGAAAATGGCACATTGATCATTTCGCCTTCCCGGCGCGGCGATGAAATCGGCATTGCCGAGCGCGAACTGGAGGCACTGGAAAACGATCTGTTCTCCATGCTCTATCAGCGCAAACACCTCGCGGATCTTGGCCTTGCGGTGGCCAAGATCAACCATGATCTTCGCAATACCCTTGGCGCGGCTCAACTCCTGTCCGACCAGGTTGCCGACCTCGATGATCCGAAAGTCCAGCGGTTGGCCCCGCGTCTCGTGCAAACCCTCGACCGGGCCATCGGGTTTGCCCAGTCGGTGCTCGATTATGGGCGCCAGGCGAACCAGCCGCCCAGGCCCCAGCCGGTTGATATGCGCATGCTGGTCACGGAAAGCGCTGCCGAGGCAGGGCTGGTGGGCCACCCGGATCTGGAGTTCAAAAACACGATCCCCGACGATTTCTGCATCAATGTGGACCCCGACCAGTTCTCAAGGGTTATTGTCAATTTGCTCAAAAATGCCCGCGAGGCGATCGAGGGCCGGCACGGCGAGAACGGCGACAATGCTATTTCAGTGCACATCGACCGCCACGAAGGCGGCCCGTCCCTGATTATTTCCGATACCGGCCCCGGACTGTCCAACCGGGCCCGGGACAATCTGTTCAAGGCGTTTGAGGGGTCGGGCCGGGCCGGGGGCACCGGGCTGGGGCTGGTCATTGCCCGTGAACTTACCGAGGCCAATGGTGGCCGGTTACGGCTGGTGCCTTCAGACGAGGGCACGGTATTTGCGGTTGATATTCCGCGTTCGCTGGTGTGCTGATATAATCGGGTAAATCATGAGGCGGGCAGACGGTGGCCGCTTGCCAAGTTCAAGGGGCCGGGGTATGGGTTTGCCCCTCATGCCGGCGGTTGCTTTGCCGGCCGCGCGCGCCCGTAGCTCAGCTGGATAGAGCACCAGACTACGAATCTGGGGGTCGGAGGTTCGAATCCTTCCGGGCGTGCCAGTTTTCCTCTCACGGCTATTTCGGTGCTGCGCACCGAGCCTGCGACGGCGCGGCCTTTCCGGTCGGCTCGTTTTGCGCTCGCAGGTGCGTTCAAAGTTTCTTTGTCGAAGTGCGCCAGTTTTCCTCTCACGCACCCGATCTCCCCCGCCACCAAACCGCACCGTCCCGGCCCCCGAGCCGGGACCTCGACCGGATCAAGGTGATTACGTGACAGCTTACCAAATACACCCAGGTGCTGCACATTTGCAGATGGCATTTAGTAAACTGTCACCGTAATCCACTGTCAAAACCGTCCAGCAATGCGCAAACAGCGGCATGGCTATCCACTTCGAGATCGACCCCGGGGCCACAAGCGAGCCAAAGAAGGTGCATTCCTTCTAAAATAGAGATGAGGGATTTTGCACTCTGGACGGCATCGACAGGTCTGAACTCACCGGTGGCAATCCCTTTTCTGAACAATTGGGCCATTGCGTCCATATAGGCGGTGAAATATGCACCCAGCATGGATTTTGCCTGGTCATTGCGGGCGCCGAGCGCAAGAAACTCAAGCCCCAGATGGGAATAGGCCGCGGTTTCGGTCAGCTCGCCGGTCGTTCTGTCAACCCAGTCCAGAAGTGTTTGCCGAACCGGTCTTTCCTCCGCCGCTGATAATTCAAGCGCGGCCCGACCCCGATCGAGTAAATCCGAGAGCAGCGCAAGGATCAGTTCATCCTTGTTCTTGAAATAAAGATAAAGGGTCGCCTTGCTCAGCCCGGCTTCGGCAGAAATATCTTCCATACGTGTTTCGGAAAGCCCGGATGCGGAAAACACGATCAAAGATGCCTTGAGAATCTGGGGGATCCGTTCAGCGCTCATGTTTGGACGCGCGCACATCAATCCGGTCTCCGTTCAGGGTTCCTTGAGCATGGTGAAATTGGTGACACCAAGGTCCTCATACTCCTCTTTGAGCTGGTAGCCGAAACGGCCAAAAATTGAAATATTCTCCTTTTTGGTTGTTTCCAGCCAGAAACTGCGCCCGGCAGGCTCGTTTGCGTCATGGATCGCAGCAAACAGATAACGCCCAAGCCCTTGCCCGCGCTTTTGGGCCGAAACGCAAATGAACTCGACAATCACGTGCCGGGTATCGGGCCGGTAACGGTTTCGAGCCCGATCATGAACGGCGGTCCGTTGAACGACGCCAAAGCCGCAGCCTATGGCAACACGGGCAATCCAGCCTATGAACCGCACGATCCGGGAGCCGCCGCCTTCGCCGGCAAGTATGGCAACGCCGACAATTTCGTCACCCTCACACACGGCAATCACCGCCCCGTCGTTCCAGCCCAGCATTTGCACCGTTGCCCGAAACCAGGCCCCCAGACTTGCCCTGTCCACTGCCGTTTCGGGGTCCCCCCACAAGGTGGCCATCCCGCGATCCTGAACAAAACTGTCCACCAGCAGGATCAGGCATTCCTGCCTTTGTTCCATCGACAGATGCGCACCGCCGATGGTCCGCACCGCACTCATTGTCTGTTTTCCGGGCGGAAAGGCGCTTCCTTTACCAGATGGCCCAACAGCAGCTTTAACATCATGAGCGGCAGCAGCCATTCAAGGCCGCTCAAACTCAAAAACGGCACCTGGCTAAGGGTAAGGCCAATGGCGACAATACCGAATGCCACCGGTCGTTGCAGATAAAGCGGCACGTTGACGATGATAAGCGTGGCCAGGATCAAAAACACGATGGTCGCCGCCAGATAGAGGACGGGTTCGGGGCTGAAAAGCAGGGCCGTGACGCCAAGATGAAGCGCGTGAAGAGCTACGAAATGAATGTGCTTTTTCGACGGATAGCCCGGCCGGTGATACCAGCGTTTTGCGGAATTGGCAGCATTTGTCACAATGCCGCCGCCCACATCCAGCGCCAGGACCGCGACCACAACGAAGCCGTACCAGGGCGTTGCTTCCTGCCCCATGATAATGAACCAGCCAAAGCAGATGGCAGCGATCAGCGCCCCCAGACACAGCTGAAGCCACTCCTCCGAGTCGGTCGCTCCCGGACCCACAAATGAGTCCCACTGCCCTTTCAGTCCGCCGCGCACAGGTGGCGGGTTCCAATCGATATTCATGTGCGATCCTATAATAACTGTCCAGTCAGTAATAATAGAATCCGGGGTTCGCCTGTCAAGTCGCAAGGCGCTAATTCAAAAGTGCTCATATCCTTGCGGAGCGCGGGAATAGGGTGGGGATTGCGGGAATAACGGGCACCATCACCATGCCACTGGGCAATAAAAGCCCGTAATGCCGCCCCGGCTTATGGGTCTGGACCCAAATTCACCAAAGACGCGGTGCTATCGCGCTTGACCAAAAAAGAGGAAAGTACGGCCCGGCTCGGACGGACGGGTTGGTACTCGTTGGAGTTTTTGGATTGTTCGATCCGGCGCAACAAAAGTGCGCCCGACGCATGGGCGATGTCCTGAATGGGCAGCCCGATGGTGGTTAAACCATTTCCCCACCAGCGCGACCAGGGCGAATCGCCGAACCCGACAATCGACAGGTCCCCCGGGACCCGAACCCCGGTCTGGCTCACCCCCTCCAGAATGCCATAGGTAAGCCGCGAGCCCCCGGATATGAGCCCGGTTGGTTTGAATTTCTTGATCATTTCCACAAATGTCTGTTTGGCGAAGGCTGCCCGGGGTGGCCCCGTTGCCACAAAACTCGACCCGAGGTCAATATCCGCCTCGCGCAGGCCCCGATTGAAACCGGCCAGACGGGCCGCGCCGGTGCTCAACTCCTGATGCCCGCCGATATAGGCCAGACGCGTGTGGCCCAGCCCTGAAAGGTGCATCGTGGCTTCATGAATAGCGCTCTCGTCGTCAATGCCAAACCAGTCGGCGCCCAGCCCCGGAGTGTTGCGGATCAACTGTACCACCGGCAGCCCTTTGAGCAGTTTGATGGTGTCGCGCCACGGTGACCGGCAGGGCACAATGACAATCCCGGCCGCCCGGGCGCTGATCAGCTCGCGGATATGTTTGTTTTCCGTTGCCGGTTCATCCTCGGTGATCGCCAGAACCAGTTGGAAACCCGCCGAGTTGCATGTTTCGGCGAGCGTTTTGGCAACGGTGGCGTAAAAATCGTTTTGCACATCCGGTATGATCAGGCCGATCAGCTTGCTCGACTGGCCGCGCATCATTCGCGCCGCTGCGTGAACGACATATCCTAAATCGCTGGCGGCGGTCCTTACCCTGGCCTTGGTTGCATCGCTGGTATGGGGGTGATCGGCCAGGGCCCGGGCCACCGTGGACGGCGAGATATTCAATTGAAGCGCTATGTCTTTAATGGTGACCATTATTTTTTCGCCAACAAACGTCCTGCCATCGCCGCACTATCATAAAAATCGGCCCGTGCCTTCATATCAATCCATCTGCTCAACGCACTGCACCCGCTGTTTTTCATCCAATATATGACATCGTTACCGGAAAAAAGCAAGTTCGGGCTATGTCTATAGCGTTGATAACACGTAGTATTTGTAGAAATTGAAAATCCGCAACCCGCCAGATATTGACGATTTATGCGAACGATGTCATAACTTTTTCGCCAAGGAACAACACATGCAGCTTTTGTCGCGGGGCCTGAATGCGGCCAGCGGCAATCACGGAGGAATGCAAAATGAAAAACGCAAAGACCGGGCGGCCCGTCCGCCAGAAGAACCATTTTACACGACGTGGAGTGATCAAGGCCGGGCTTGGAACCGCCGCGATGGCGACCCTGGCGGCGACCCCGCTGGTGGGCACCGCCCTGGCGGCCAAAGGGGTCGAATTCCGCATAGGCCATGCCGAAGCCATTGGCTCGCCCTTAACCGAGGCATTCGAAAAATGGACCAATGTGTTAAACGAGCAAAGTGACGGTCGCATCCACGCCCTGCATTTTCCAGCCGGCCAGCTCGGCAATTACACCCAGCTCATCGAGGGCAGCCGCATCGGCACCATTCATGCCACAGCCGGCGGACCCGACACCGAAGAAGCCGTGGCCCCCGAAATTGCTGCGGCGGGCGGGGCGCCGGGTTTTATTTATGCAAACGAGGAACATGTGGACCGGGTGTTGCAGGGGCCTCTGGGCGAAGAGATTTCGCGCATTGCCCGCGAGAAAACCGGCGTTGAATTTGTCGCTTACGGGGAGGTTGGGTTTCGCCATGTGCTCTCCAAGGAGCCGGTTACCAATCTCGACGAGCTTAAAGGCTTAAAGGTTCGCGTGCCGGAGTTGAAAATCTGGATCGACTTCTGGCGCAAACTGGGCGCCAACCCCACGCCGTTGCCCTACGGCGACCAATACAGCGCCCTGTCCACCGGCGTTATCAGCGGCCTGGAGGCGGATTTCTTCTCCATCAAGGGCTTCCAATGGTATGAACAGGCCAAACACCTCACCTTGAGCTATCACTGGTTCCTGCCCAAGGCGATCCGGGTCAACGGCGCCTGGCTCGATGCCCTGCCCGGAGACTTACAGGATCTGGTGCGCAGTTCGGCCACCCAGATTTTCGGCGAGCAACGCCAGGCCAACCGCGACAATGCCGCCGCCGCCCTGGACGATCTTAAAGCAGAGGGCGTGGCGGTTCACGAGCTGAGCGCGGAGGAAAAAGCCAGATGGGTTCAGGCCACAGACTCCCTGTTTGAAGAGTTCGGCCAGAAAAGTCCCGAGACCGCGGCAATGATTGCTAATATTCGCGCTCTGGCCTGATCCGGCTCCGACCCGGACGCGCCTGAATAGGGTGCCCGCTGGCGGTTTTCGCTAAACGAGAATTCGCCGGCGGGTCAGTGGCGCCTGTTTTCTGCCAGATTTTCCGCCTTGCCCGGGGGAGTGGGTGCCGTGCCGACCAGACCAGCCAACGCCGCCAGCCGTATCATTGGAGCCGCAACCCGGTATGTGGATATCGCCCTTGAGGCGGTGTGCATTGTCCTGCTTACCATTGCGGTCTCGGCGACGCTGACCCAGGTGTTTTTCCGTTACGTTCTGAACGCCTCGCTTAGCTGGCCGGAGGAACTGGCCCGGTGGGCGTTTGTCTGGCTGGTATTTCTGGGCATGGCGATCGGTGTTCACCGGGGATCCCATATCGCAATTGATCTTTTGGCCCGGTTCCTGCCCAAAGGCTGGCTCCCGTATCGCGCCCTGACGATCAACGCCGTGCTGGCCGCAACCAGTGTGGTTCTGGTGGTGCACGGCGCTGATATGGTGGGCCGCTCAACCTATGTATCACCGGCCCTTGGCCTGCCATTTACCTATCTTTATCTGGCCGTGCCCCTGGGCGGGGCGCTCAGTCTTTTCTTTTTGGCCCAGCAGCCCATTCCGGGATTCCCGGTGCGCTTTAGCGGACTTCTCGCGTGTATTTTGGGCGTGGCGCTATATTTCGTGTTCTGGTATCTGGCGGCGGCACTGTTTGGCGCAAAGGCCACCACACTCAGCCTTATGGTGATTTCTCTTGGCCTGATCCTGTTCGGTGTCCCGGTGGCCTTTAGCCTGATTTTTGGTTCTTTTGCCGCATTTGCCCCGAAAGGGGCGCTGATGCTGCTCACTATTTCTCAAAACATGACCGCAGCACTGGATTCATTTTCCCTGCTCGCGATCCCGTTCTTTATTCTGGCCGCCGCCATGATGAATGTCGGCGGGATCACCGAGCGCCTCATCGAACTGGCAACGCGTCTGGTGGGGCATCTGCGCGGCGGCCTTGGCCATGTAAATGTGCTGACCAATACCATGATGGCCGGCGTTTCCGGGTCATCCATGGCCGATGCGGCCGCCATTGCCAAATCCCTTGTGCCCGAGATGGAACGGCGCGGATACTCGCGCCCCTTTAGTTGCGCGCTAACCAGCTCGGCGGGCATTCTGGCCAATCTGATCCCCCCCAGCCTCGGCCTGATCATTTACGGCGCGCTGGCCTCGGTTTCAGTGGGCGCGCTGTTTGTCGCCTCCATTGTGCCGGGGATCATCGTGGCGCTGGCACTGGCACTGGTGGTCCACATCGTGGCCGTTCGTCAGGGCTTTGGCGCCGACACCAAACGGGCCAGCCTTGGCCAGAGGCTGGCCGCAGCACGGATCGCACTGCCGGCTCTGGTTTTACCTGTCCTGATTGTCGGCGGTGTCCGTTTCGGCGTATTCACCGCCACCGAAGCCGGTGCCATGGCCGCACTTTACGCACTCGGGTGCGGGATATTCATCTACCGGCAGGTAAATGTAAAAAACTTCATTTTCGCGTTACGTGATGCCCTGTCAGACACGATCGCGGTCATGATTGTCATTGCCGCGGCATCCCCGTTCGCGTGGGTTCTGGTGACCGAGCAGGTGCCTCAGACCATTGCCGGGGCGCTGGGCGAGATCGCAACCAACCCCTTGATGCTGTTATTGCTGCTGAATGTATTTCTGCTTTTAACCGGCCTGTTCATGGAAATGATCGCGGCAATGGTGATTCTGGTCCCGATTTTCATACCGATCATTCTGGCCGCCAACATTGATCCCGTCCATTTCGGTGTCATTGTGGTGATCAACCTGGTGATTGGCGCGTTAACACCACCGCTGGGCATGCTGGTTTTTACCACCGCCAGAGTGACCAATACCAGCGTGACAGATGTATTTCGCGCCATGATACCGTTTCTGGTTGCCCTGATTATCGTATTGATGCTGGTGACATTCTTTCCGGTGCTCAGCCTGGGACTTACCGGGTTGATCGGCCCGTAACAGGGAAGGGACGGCCTTGAGCGAGACAAGAGACAAAACAGACCGGTTCCGCTTTGAAAAAGAGCCCATGGCACTTCCCGGCGGAGCCTCGGCAAAATCCAGCCGGCATGTGCTTTGCCACAAGGGTCAGGCGATATTGGCCCTCAGCCAGGGGCGATACCGCCCCTATGTGTTTCCCCTTTACACCCCCGGCGGTTTTGCCGTCACCAGCGAAAGCCCCGCCGATCACCCCCATCACAATTCCGTATGGTTCGGCAGCGACCATGTGCACGCTCATGTACCTGCGGCCAATGGTCAGACAGAACGTTATGGGTACAACTTTTATGTAAACGAGGTTTTTCAGGGGCGGGCTGCGGGAAAGATCGAGGGCACCGGCACCAAAGGGGAGGCAAGGGGGTCGCAACGCTTTGAAATCACCCAGACGCTGCATTGGCGCGGGCCGCCGGAATGGGGCGCGCCCGATGGCCGGGTCGTCCTGCACGAGCGGCGGAAATTTTGTGTCCAGCCGGGGGAGGGGCACCATATCATCGATATTGAAAGCCGGCTGCACGCCCCGCACTGGGACATAACGCTGGGGCCGACCCGGCACGGGCTTTTTAATGTCCGGGTTGCCCCCGCCATGGCGGCGGGCGGCGCCCTGCGCGACGCGGACGCCCGCACCGATCCCCGGTCCATTTGCAACGCCAACCCGGGCTGGGTGGATTTCGAGGGGCCGGTGGGTGGCGGGCACCGGGCCGGTATAACGGTCATGGCCCACCCGGAATGCGGCCTGCCGAACTGGTTCGTTTCGCAATGGGGTGTTCTAACGGTTGGCCATTTTCGGGATCAGCCGCACCCGATCGCCGTCGGAGAACACACCGTTTTCAAATTTCGCCTTGTGGTGCGAGATGTCGGCTCGGAGGGCTCCGACCCTGCCGGGCTCTTTCTTGATTATGTCAAAGGCGGCCATGAATGATCGAAACACCCCCCGAAAGCCGGATTGTCGGCGGTGTCGGTCTCACCCATGTGCACGTTTATGACATGCGCCCGGGCCCCGATGGTCGCATGTCGGGTTGCGCCCATGTCCACGCCATCACCGATGAGGGCTATTTTGTTCTGGCCGGGACCGGCAGCCTGGAACTGCATGACGCGGACAACGGTTTCCGGGTGATCCCGCTGGAAAAGGGCCGGTACGTCCAGTTTTCCGCCGGCACCGTGCACCGCACGGTCAGCAACGGCGGCCTTGAAATTCTTGTTGTCATCGGCAACGGGGGGCTGGCCGAGCACGGCGATGCCCGCATTTACTTCGGCCCGGCGGCGGACGAGGATAGCCGCGAATATGACCGATTAAGCGCCCTTTCCGATCAGGGCGGGCTTGAAAGTGCACTCAGACGACGAGATGCTTCGGTTGACGC
>JAADFY010000195.1 GCA_013152625.1 Alphaproteobacteria bacterium | reverse complement strand
GGTGTTCGTGGGGCCGGGCGGCAATCAAAAAGTCCACCGGCACGATGCTGGTCCCCTGATGGATGAGCTGGTAAAAAGCGTGTTGGCCGTTGGTGCCCGGCTCGCCCCAGATTACCGGGCCGGTTTCCACATCCGCCGCCTCGCCGCCAAGGCGCACGGACTTGCCATTCGATTCCATGTCCTGTTGCTGCAAATAGGCGGCAAACCGCCCCATCCGCTGGTCATAGGGCAAAACGGCGTGGGTGCCGAACCCCCACACATTGCGATGCCAGATGCCAAGCAGGGCCATAATGACCGGCAGGTTTTTCTCAAGCGGTGCGGTGAGAAAATGGGCGTCCATTTTTGCCGCTCCGGCCAGAAACTGCCTGAAATTGTCGAACCCCACCGCAAGGGCCAGCGACAGCCCGATGGCTGACCAGATGGAATATCGCCCCCCCACCCAGTCCCAGAACCCAAATACCTTTTCCTGGCCAATGCCAAACTCGGCACAGGCCGCCAGATTGGTGGAGACGGCGGCAAAATGGTCCGATGTCGCTTTTTCACCCAATGCGGCCACAATCCAGGCCCGGGCCGTATGGGCGTTGGTCATGGTTTCGTCGGTGGTGAAGGTTTTTGAAGCGACCACAAAAAGCGTGGTCGCCGGATCCAGGTCCTTCAAGGTGTCGCCCATGTCCGCCCCATCCACATTTGAGACATAAAGGGCCGTAAAATTCGCGCTGGTGTAGGGGGCCAGGGCCCGGGTCGCCATGGCCGGGCCGAGATCGGAACCGCCAATCCCGATATTGACCACATGGGTAAATTTACGCCCCGTGTGGCCGGCAATCTCGCCCGTTCGCACCCCGCCGCAAAAAACCTCCACCCGCCCGAGCACTGCGCCCACATCATCCATGACATTGCGGCCCTCGAACACAACCGGATCGGTCCCGTCATAGCGCAGGGCCATGTGCAAAACGGCCCGGCCTTCGGTGACATTGATCGGTTCCCCGGCCCACATCCGGTCGCGGCGGTCTTTTACCCCCGAGGCCCGCGCCACATCCAAAAGCGCTGCCATGGCCGCCCCGTCGATCCGGTTTTTCGAGTAATCGAGCAACAGGTCATCCAGCGAGACCGAGAATTTTTCAAAGCGGCGCTCATCCCCATCAAACAATGCGCCCATGGAGGTCACCGCCAGCCGGTCACGATGAGCTAAAAGGTCTGGCAGGGCGGATTTAAGTGCGGTTTGGGCCATTGGACAAAATTCCTATTCTTCGCCGTAGACGGGCAGATCGCCCTTTCGCCAGCCAACACGGGTCTGGTCGGCAAACCGGGCAAAAGTGCCGTTTTCAATCGCGGCTCGCATGCCGGCCATGAGTTCCTGATAATAGGCCAGATTGATCTGGGACAGAACCATGGCGCCGAGCATTTCGCCGCATTTTACCAGATGATGCAAATAGGCCCGTGACCATCGGGTCGCATTCGGATTTGGACTTTCCTCATCCAGAGGCCGGGGGTCGTCCCGATGCCGGGCATTTTTCAAATTGATCACTCCGAAGCGGGTATAGGCATGCCCGTGCCGCCCCGCCCGGGTGGGATGCACGCAATCAAACATGTCGATCCCCCGGGCCACCGCGCCCAAAAGATCGTCCGGCTTGCCCACCCCCATTAAATAGCGCGGATGGGTTTTGGGCAGTTGCGGCGCGGTATGCTCGATTGCTTCAAACATTTCCGCCTGGGGTTCCCCCACGGCCAGCCCGCCAATGGCATAGCCCTCAAACCCGATATCGACCAGTTCCGCCGCGGAACGGGTACGTAAATTTTTATCGTCGCCCCCCTGCACAATGCCGAACAAAGCCCGCCCGTTTGCCTTGCCGAACGCTGTTTTAGAACGCACCGCCCAGCGAAGCGACAGTTCCATCGCCTTTTCAAGAACCCCCCTGTCCGCCGGCAACCGGGTGCATTCATCCAGTTGCATGACGATATCGGCCCCGAGCAGGGTCTGGATTTCTATGCTGTGTTCCGGGGTCAGCCGGTGGGCGCTGCCATCGATATGGGAACGAAACGACACACCGTCCTCATCCAGTTTTGCCAGTTTGGCCAGCGACATGACCTGAAAGCCGCCACTGTCGGTCAGGATCGGCCCATCCCAGTCCATCATCTTGTGCAGCCCGCCCAGCGCTGCCACCCGCTCCGCGCCGGGGCGCAGCATGAGGTGATAGGTGTTGCCCAGAACAATCTCGGCTCCCAGATCGCGAACCTGTTCGGGGTACAGTCCTTTGACCGTGCCCGCCGTGCCCACCGGCATGAACGCCGGGGTTTCGATGGTGCCTTTTGGGGTGCTTATGCGGCCCCGCCGCGCGGGTCCGTCGGTGCCAAGCAGCTTGAATTGAAAATCGAGGGTTGTTGCCATGGCAGTCAGTTCGCGCGGAATAAAAGAGTCGCATCGCCGTAGGAATAAAAGCGGTACTTTTCGGCAATGGCGTGGGCATAGGCCCGCCTCATGGGGTCAAGCCCGGCAAAAGCACTCACCAGCATGAACAGGGTGGAGCGCGGCAGATGAAAATTGGTCAAGAGCACATCGACGGCCCCAAACCGGTAACCCGGAGTGATGAAAATATCCGTATCCCCCGAAAAATGCCCGACCTCACCGTCTTTTACCGCGCTTTCAAGCAATCTTAAACTGGTGGTGCCCACGGCCACTACCCGCCCGCCATTGGCCCTGGTCTCGGCGATGGCTTTGGCGGTTTCAAGCGGCACTTCGCCCCATTCGGCGTGCATGGTGTGGTCTTTGGTGTTGTCTGCCTTGACCGGCAGGAACGTGCCCGCCCCTACATGCAGGGTCACCGTCGCCCGGTTCACCCCCCGCGCCGCCAGCGCTCCCAGCAGTTCATCGGTAAAATGCAGCCCCGCCGTCGGTGCCGCCACCGCCCCCTCGTGGCGCGAATAAACGGTCTGATAGTCGGTTCGGTCGGCCTCGGTCAGCCCCCGCTTCGAACCGATATAAGGCGGCAGGGGCAAGGCCCCGTGGGCGGCAATGGCTTCATCGAGCGCGGCGCCGTCAAGCTCGAATTTCAGCCCGATTTCGCCCCCCTCCCCCTTTGAAACGATTGTCGCGTCCAGCCGGTCGAGCCCGCAGACCTCCCCCGCCCCCAAAACCCCCAGTTCCAGCCCGTCGCCCACCGCCAGCCGTTTTGCCGGCCGGGCAAAAGCCAGCCA